>NZ_JBHFLM010000242.1:0-86841 GCF_041928655.1 Pelatocladus sp. BLCC-F211
CACCTCCTACTCCAGTTGAATCGACTGGAGTCAACACAACTCCAGAACCACAACAAACACCTCCTACTCCAGTTGAATCGACTGGAGTCAACACAACTCCAGAACCACAACAAACACCTCCTACTCCAGTTGAATCAACTGGAGTCAACACAACTCCAGAACCACAACAAACACCTCCTACTCCAGTTGAATCGACTGGAGTAACACCAGGACCTCCAACAAATCAGTAGACTAAAGGTGGTTTCATACAAGCACCAGAAAAATTTAATAGGGTAAAGGGATGGTTCTTTCCTTCTCCCTTTACCCCTTTAGCTTTTCCCGACTTCTGCAATAAGTCTATTTTGGATTTCAGACTTTTTCTTGAATCCAAAATCTAAATTCGCACACTCAGCTTTTATCTGTTTTCCCTTCTTCTTCTCTTTTTTCTTGTACTAAAGTATCTTCTAGGGATTCGTCGAACCAAGGTGTAGTCAGAATATCTGATTCTTTCAAAGGAAGGGAATTCAACAATGAGTTATCGTTCGGTAAAGTATATGTGTTTTCATCACTAATTAAAGTGTTGAGTGCTTGTATTGGTTCTGATGCAGATTGGTAACGCTGTTGAAAGTCTTCCTGCACCATTTTAGAAATAATTTCAGCCAAAGCAGGACTAACATTTGCTTTGTGCATCCATTGCAAGTCACCGTCAACATCTTTTTGCAGCTCGTGAGGAGGTATACCAGTTAGCCCTTTAATCGCAATCATGCCAATTGCATAAATGTCACTATTATATTGCGGACGCCCAAAACATTGCTCAGTGGGTGCATAACCCTTAGTACCAATGCCAATTGTAAAAGCAGTTTGTTCTTGACTACCCAAAATTTGTGTGGTTACTTCTTTAACAGCACCAAAGTCAATAAGTATCAGCTTGTTATCTGATTCTCGGCGGATAATATTGCTGGGTTTGATATCTCGGTGAATTACACCATTTTGATGGACAAATATCAATATTTGCAATAATTCTCGCAAAATCTCGATCACTTCGGCTTCTGCAAGTTGTTTACCTGGTGGCATTTCTTGACTTAGAGCATGACCATCAATGTATTCTTGAACTAAATAAAATTCTTCTTCTTGTTCAAAATAAGCTAAAAGTTGGGGTATTTGGTTGTATGTTCCCAATTTTTGCAATGTTTGAGCTTCTGCATTAAATAGTCGTCTAGCAACTGCCAATTGTTCGGGTTTATGAGTAGCTGGTTTTAGTTGCTTGACAACACATAAAGGATGACCTGGAAGTTGGATATCTTGAGCTATGTAGGTTTCACTGAATCCTCCTGCACCAAGTACTTTGACAATTTTATAACGTCCACTCAAAATTTTTCCTGATAACGCTATGTCCAGTTCTTGGAGTAGGTCTTGCAAATCATCTTGTTGGCTGATAATTTCTTGGACAACGGGAGAAGATTTGTATTTATTAAAAATAACTAATAATTGATGTTTTCGGAAAATTTCCTTCGCTGCTTCCGTTGCCAAATAGGATAATCCAATCGCAGCGATCGCAATCATCGGAATGGCAGCAGGGACAATTAACTGACTATAGATAAATAATACATAACTAATTCCCCCCCAACTAATAGCCAAAATTGCACTATAGATAAATTTCCTGACTACGCGCTTTGTTTTACCAATAACTACTGCACATATGCCCACTAAACTAAATACAAATAAACCACGTAAAGGTGATGTTTTTATTGCTTGGGCAATGCTTTTTCCTTCCATCAAAGTTGCGATCGCATTGGCATGAATTTCCACTCCTGACATGGGTTCTGGATATAACCAGCTAGAAGCGGCAGGTACTAAGTAATAATCTTTTGAGGCTTGGGATGTGACTCCAATCAGGACTATTTTGTCTTTGAATACCTTTCCTTGTTGTAAATAAGTGTTCCAATTTTCCGGATCGAGTACGTGCCAAAATGGATAAGTCTCAAATGTACCGGCACTGCCATAAAAATATATGCGATCACCTTTTGGTCGGGGATAATTAATTTGGGCTGCCCTTAAAACTGCTTCGCCAAAAGAGGGAATTTTATCGGTAGTAACAAAACCTGCTTGCGCCTCTAATAACTTGGGAAACTCGCTAGCTAAACGGTGTACTTTATCATCTACCTCTTTGGGAAAATTCACTGACCCAATTGACACCGAACCTTTACGAAACATCTGGTGAGGTTGGGTTAGTTGCCAAAAAACGCCTTGATGAGTTTCTGTATTTTCGTAAATTGCAGCTAAGGATACTTTGCTTCCATAACGCTGCAAAACAGCCTGCAATTTGCGATCGTTTTGATTATTACTTGGTAAATCAAATAACAAATCTACCGCTACATGACGCGCTCCTGCTTGCACTAGCTTTTCGATGACTTGGGCATATGCTACACGTCGATAGGGAAAAACTTGCAGTGGCTCTAAGTAAGCATAGGTTTGCGGATCTGTTTTGTAATATTGTCCTGGCACTGATATCGATTGTTCGTCAATTGCCAAAATTACAATGTCTTGCGTTGGAACTACGGAGCCTCGGAGAATAAAAAAAACAGAATATGCTTGATTCTCTAGTAATTCTACCCAGCCGAGACTATAAGCACTCAGCAGTGCTGCTCCAAATACCCAACTACCAGCAAGTAAATTACCTAAACGCCCCATCAGCTTTGTCTGACGTACTGATGTTGTTAAAGTTGCTTTTGTTGATTTACTTGAGGTTTGATTGGCAGCTGAGACATCTTTTTTAGTTAATGTATATATAGGTTCTTCTGCCATATCCTCTTGCTCATTGATTTACTGTGATTTTATTTATTTACACACTCTTTTAGAACAATAAACTTAAAATCTGGCTTAAATGAAAATCTTATACATTTGTAAACTAACCTTTATTTCTTACCAAAGTTCCATTAGTAGTGAATACGAAAATATTTGACATATTAGCTAGACAATACCCGAATTTTGACTTAACTTAGCCTTTTAGAGTTATTTTTCCAACAAGACATGGGTCGCAAAGAAATATTACTGCTATAGAGTAAGCGGCTATTCCTTCTAAAGGATACACTTCCACAGAAGTTGATCCCCAACAGACTATATTAGCTGTGTCTAAGAGTGAAATCATTGCTCTAGCCGAAGAAGTATTCTCAGTTTAAAGCCTTTACTGAAAAGTTATCTCGTATTGTGTGCAGTCCTTGCTCTGTCCGAAGAAATATTCTCGACCTCACCTTACACTCAGCCTAGATTACACCATTTTAGGAGTAAACTTAATTGATATACAGTCGTTATAAGCTGTTACTTAAGTCAATTTTATTGGTAGATTTTGGCTATAGGGTGCAATTAACAGCGCCAAGTGTGAAAAATGTTAAGCACTCGGTTAACGTTAATAACTATGTTTTCAGCAATTTTATACTTTAAGAGGGGTTAAATATAACTTATATATGACATTATAATTTATAGATAATAGCAAATTTGTGATTTTATAATTGCTATAATCTATTGTTCAATCTAAATTCTACTTTATCTATCTTTTAGGTGTAACTTTATTATGGGTTCCTCTATGAATCGTCTATCTATTTTTGTAGACGGAAATAATATGTTCTATGCTCAACAAAAAAATGGCTGGTTTTTTGATCCGCGGCGAGTCTTAGAATACTTCAGACATGAGCAGCCAGACACAACCTTAATAAATGCATTCTGGTACACTGGCTTAAAAGATCAACAAGATCAGCGAGGTTTCAGAGATGCTCTAATTAGTTTAGGATATACAGTAAGAACTAAAGTTCTCAAGGAATATTATGATGATTCTTCTGGTCGTTATTCACAAAAAGCTAATTTAGATATAGAAATAGTTGTCGATATGTTTAACACTGTAGACCAATATGACCGAGTAGTTTTATTTAGTGGAGATGGAGATTTTGAAAGAGCAATTGAATTATTACGTTCTAAAAATACTCATATTACAGTTGTATCAACAGAGGGAATGATAGCCAGAGAATTACGTAATGCTACGGACAGATATATAGATTTAAATGATATTCGTGACCAAATCGAAAAAGTTGATGCATTGTAAGTTTGACATCTATTTACAAATTATAAAAGCAAAAAAATTAAGTTTTAAGGTATTTTAAGCCACAAGTAAATTCTAAACAACTAGCAGACAATGAAAAATCAACCAGAAAAAATTATTATTTTTGACACTACTCTTAGAGATGGCGAACAATGTCCTGGTGCAACTTTAAATATTGATGAAAAGCTCACTATTGCCAAGCAATTAGCACGTCTAGGTGTGGATGTAATTGAGGCTGGTTTTGCCTTTGCAAGTCCTGGAGATTTTGAAGCAGTCAATAAAATAGCTCAAATTGTGGGGACAGAAAATGGGCCTGTAATTTGTAGTTTGGCAAGAGCAAAACACGAAGATATTAAAGCAGCTGCTCAAGCCATTCAACCAGCTGCAAAAAACAGAATTCATACTTTTATAGCTACTTCTGATATTCACCTCAAATACAAGCTGAAAAAAACCAGACAAGAGGTATTAGCGATCGCAGAAGAAATGGTTGCTTATGCGAAAAGCTTTACTGATGATATAGAATTTTCTCCTGAAGATGCAGGACGTTCCGATCCAGAATTTCTCTACGAAGTTTTAGAAAGAGCGATCGCAGCTGGTGCAACAACTGTTAATATCCCCGATACCGTTGGTTACACAACTCCAACAGAATTTGGAGGATTAATCAAAGGAATTAAAGAAAACGTTCCCAATATTGATCAAGCAATTATTTCTGTTCACGGACATAATGATTTAGGTTTAGCTGTAGCCAACTTCTTAGAAGCAGTAAAAAATGGCGCTAGACAGTTAGAATGTACCATTAATGGTATTGGAGAAAGAGCCGGAAATGCAGCACTAGAAGAATTGGTAATGGCGTTACATGTACGGCGACAATATTTTAATTCCTTCTTAGGACGTCCAGCAGAATCTGAAGAATCACTCACAAGTATCGACACCAAGCAGATTTATAGAACCTCGCGTATGGTTTCTAATTTAACAGGAATGCTGGTGCAGCCAAACAAAGCAATTGTTGGTGCAAATGCTTTCGCTCACGAGTCAGGAATTCACCAAGATGGTGTGCTGAAAAACAAGCTCACCTATGAAATTATGGACGCCCAATTAATTGGTTTGACAGAAAATCAAATTGTCTTGGGTAAACATTCTGGTAGAAATGCTTTCCGCACACGTCTGCGAGAATTAGGTTATGAAGCAACAGAAACAGAATTAAACAAAGCATTCGTCAGATTCAAAGAAGTAGCAGATAAAAAGAAAGAAATTACAGATTGGGATTTGGAAGCTATTGTTAATGATGAAATCCAACAAGCTCCAGACCTGTTTAAGTTAGAGTTAGTGCAAGTTTCCTGTGGTAGCAACGCTAAACCCACAGCGACAGTCACCCTACGTAACCCAGAAGGTGAAGAATTAATCGATGCTGCGATTGGTACAGGCCCTGTGGATGCGGTCTATAAAGCTATTAACCGTGTTGTTAATGTACCTAACCAATTAATAGAATTTTCTGTGCAATCAGTCACTGCTGGAATAGACGCCATAGGAGAAGTAACTATTCGTCTGCGATATGAAGATAGAGTTTTCTCTGGTCATGCCGCAAATACCGATATTATTGTGGCATCGGCGCAGGCGTATGTTAATGCCTTAAATAGACTATATGCTTGGCTGCAAAATCAACCCAAGCAAGAAGAAGTCACTGCTTAAATATACTGAGTTTGTAGTAAGGACTTTAGTCCTCAAATATTTAAGCACTTAAGCACGCTTGGTGCTTACCACAAACCTATCAAAATGTGTGCAATGAGCCACTACTTATAGTGAATTACAACAAAAGAATCTATGCAGAAGAGATTCGCCATTATTAATGGTGATGATTTTGGTTTTTCTAGTGGCGTTAATCAAGCAATTATCAAGGCTCACGAACAAGGTATACTAACTAGTACCAGCCTGATGGTAACTGCTGATGCTGCCAAGGAAGCTCTTTCCTTAGCACGCACACATCCTAACTTGTCAGTTGGTTTGCATCTAGTGTTGGTATGTGGACGATCCGCCTTACCACCAGAGCAAATCCCCCATTTGGTTGACGAACAAGGCAATTTTTCCAACAGTTCATTAATGGCTGGGTTGCGTTATCAATTTGTCAGAGAAACTCGCGAGGAACTGCGAGAAGAAATCCGTTCCCAACTGGAAAAATTCCGCTCTACTGGTTTACCTCTTTCCCATGTGGATGGACATTTACATATGCATATGCATCCAGTGATCCTCCGTATTCTAGTTGAACTGGCAGCAGAGTTTGACATCAAAGCCATTCGTTTGCCATCTGAAGAACTGGGACTGAATCTCAGGCTAGAATCTAGTAATTTGCTGACTAAGCTAGTTTGGTCAGGAGTATTTGGTAGACTGCGCCGCTACGGTGAAAATTTGTTGAAGTCTCAAGGTATTAACTTCACAGAACGAGTTTACGGATTGCTGCAAACTGGTTGTGTTACAGAGAAATACTTGCTTAACTTAATACCTCAAATTCGATCAGATGTAGTAGAAATTTATTGTCATCCAGCGATCGCAATTAATGGCGAACCTCTGAATGGCCCACCAACATCAGGGGAAGCAGAACTGACTGCTCTCTTAAGTAGCCAAGTACGTGAAGTGCTTGCTAGTAATGGCTTTGAACTTACCAACTATTCCTTACTGCCCAAAGAGCAACATGGTTAAGTTAGGGTGAAAAATAGAAATCAGCGTAGGTTGGGGTGAAAATTATGGCTTTAGATAATGGTCAAATCCCACAGCAAGCAGATGTCGGCAAAGTGTTACTTATTGGAGTTACTGGTGGTACAGGCACAAATGTAGTTAAGGGATTTCTTGAACAGGGAATCAGAAATTTGCGTGCTATCACTAGAAAAATTGATCTCAACCGCTCCTCGTTATTAAAAATGAGCAATGCAGGAGTTGAGCTTGTAGAGGCGAATTTAGATGACGAGGACTCGCTTTCACCAGCCTTTGCAGATATTTCAGCTGTTTACTGCCATGCTACCACTGCTGATGCTGCTAAACCTGACCCGCGAGAAGTAGAAAGAGCAAAACGAGTTGCTCAAGCTGCCAAACAAGCTGAGATTAAACATTTGGTATATAATTCCGCAGGAGGAGCAGACAGGAAATCCGGAATTAGTCACATAGAGCAAAAGTATAAAGTAGAACAGGTTTTTAAAGAGGCAGGCTTACCGACAACGATGTTACGAGCCTGCTTATTTATGGAGGAGTTTTGGAAGCAGTACACACGACCGTCTATCCTCAAGGGAGTCTTTCCTTTTTCCATTCAACCTGACAAACCCATACATTTAATTACAACTAAGGATATGGGTCGAATCGCCGCTTATGTGATCAAAAATTCTTCTCAGTACATAGGTAAAGAGATAGAACTGGCTGGTGATGTGTTGACTCCTAAACAGATGGCGGCAGAATTCTCCAAAGTGCAGAGAATGACTGTTGTTCATAAGGAAGTTGCACCGTGGATTTTTTTACTTCTCTTCCGCAAAGACCTGTTTAATTTAATACAATGGTATCGACACAAAGGTTATCAAGCTAATGTTCAGCACTTGCGAGCAGAGTTTCCCGGACTTTTAACCACATTTAGCGAATTCTTAGAAGAAACAAACTGGGCAGATCCACAACTTACTTACGAAAATTTGTAAGTATCTAAACTATTGACACATTTTAATAAATGTGCATTCCCACACTAGGCGCGGCTGGGCATAACAAAGTAAGGATTTACGAGTTTGTTCTAATAGTTTGATCATCTGGGGTTGATGCCACTGGAGCCAGTAAGATTGTTGGAGATAATTAACTAGCCACAGTTGAGCTTCTGTATCTAGAGCTTTATCAATATTTCTACCTAAATCTAAGGCTTGGCGATAGTTCTGTGGTTTTTTGCTGGCAGCTTCAAGTAGTTCTGAAGGAATAGCTTGTAGTTGTTGATAAGCAGCGATCGCTTCCCCAGGGCTACCACCAGCAATACTCAAAACCGCAGGATGTTGGAGAATTTCTTGATGACCCGTGCGTGTTAATATCTCAGCCATTGTCGCTTTATCTAAGCGATAAAAGGGAATACGCTGGCAGCGTGACACCAATGTTGGTAAGATTGACTCTGGCGAAGGAGCAATTAAAATCAGTGTTGCCCGTCCTGGTTCTTCTAAAGTTTTAAGTAGGGCGTTAGCGGCTGCTTCTGCCATTGTTTCCGCCTGTTCCACCACGACTACATGTCTTGGTGCTTCCAAAGGTGGGCGAGAGAGAAATTCAGTAATCTCACGAATTTGTTCTAAACGAATTACTGGTGGTGCTTTGCGCTTGAGTCCTTTTTCTGCTGCTTCTGCGGCTGTCAAACGTTTTCCTTGATACTGGTAGGTTGGCTGTACCCATAACACATCAGGATGATTTGCTTTTTGCAATTTAGTACGAATGACACCAGTATTCTCGGATTGGGAATAAGTAAATAAAAACTCCATAAAGCAGCGTGCGGCTAAACTCCGTCCCACACCATCCGGCCCAGCAAATAAATAAGCCGGGGCAACTCGGTTGTTGATTACAGCTTGCGTCAGTAATTCTACGGCT
The DNA here is from genome assembly GCF_041928655.1 of Pelatocladus sp. BLCC-F211. Classification (NCBI taxonomy): domain Bacteria; kingdom Bacillati; phylum Cyanobacteriota; class Cyanophyceae; order Nostocales; family Hapalosiphonaceae; genus Pelatocladus; species Pelatocladus sp. BLCC-F211. The sequence continues at coordinate 8,660 of NZ_JBHFLM010000242.1, forward strand.
TGTGGTTGTCCAATGAGTGAAGAAAAAGCCATCCGATTTTGGATTTTGGATTTTAGATTTTAGATTTTGGAGCCACTGCGGAATATTTGGTTCGAGATGGAACACGACTTAAAGGAATTACTCTGCGGGGATGCCGTGGTTAGCCCTCAGCAAGCACCTCACCGCTCAATACGCTCCAATTCTTCACGAACTACTCTACGTAGAGTTTCCTCTAAAGGTTCGCGGCTTTGTTGAATATGCTGACGCAAAACCTCGTTAATCATCGTTTGATAATTTCCTCCACCTGCACTATGAGCTTGTTCACGAAACCATGCTAAAACCTCGTCATCTAACCGAATCGTGATGCGAGTTTTTCCTGGTGGTATTGGGTCGATCGCCCCTCGTTTACCCTGACTGAAATTGTATTCAGCTTCCATAATCATCCCTCCTCATACTGCTGCCGTTCTTGCCGAGTTGCTTTGCGGGCAGAGATGATCCGGATCTCATCGTCCCGCATCGTGTAGACAACCACCAAAACTCGTCCAAATGCATCGATACCGATCGTGACAAATCTTTCCTCATCGAACCGTTCGTCTGGAATAGTAATTGCCAGATCGTCGGAGAAGACGGATACTGCATCGGCAAAATCAATACTGTGTTTACGGAGATTGGCTGCTGCCTTGTCCTGATTCCATTGGTAAACCATCTCAATTATAGTATGCACATCTGTACATATTACCAGGAGCAAGCTCTGTCACCCCTGTTTGCTGGAGATTATAAGTATTAAAAAATACCCTGACCGGGCGTTAGCAAATTGTCAGGATCGTAACGTCGCTTTGCACTGACTAGCTTGCCCCAAACCGGACGAAAATGCTGCTGCCAATCGTCTTGGGAGAAGGGAATAGTACTTACGGAATATTTGTAACCACCCAAGTCACGGTTTTGCTCAAATAGTCTGCGATTATCAGATACCATCCGTGTAACTACAGCATCTTCTGGTGGTGCTGCTGTTCGCAAAATAGAAAATAGAAACACGATTTCTTCTGTGGGAACCCGGAACAAGGGTAGGTGAAAACAGTTTGTTTTAACTGGATATAGCAGAATTGGCCCTTGTCCTGTATCAGCTAGTGTTAAGGTGGAAACGACTTCACCAACAAAGCTTTCAACTACACTACCAGGCACAAACAAATTTAACCAAGGATGAGGATAAGACCAAACACCAATTGATTTAAGGAAAGCAACCGTGTCAGCTAAACGATTAAGAAAATCAAAGTAAGATTTATCCTCTATCTTTTCTGTACCACGAATGTAGTTTAAGCCTGCAAGCAGTACATTGTTATTGGGTGTAGCAGGGGAATTATAAAAGCTAGCTGCTTCTAGCATGTAGCGCCATCCACCATTGTCATTGGCTACAACTTGACCTTCTACATAGTTGAACCTTTGATCACTGATAAGTAAACGTTGGTCACGAGTAAAGGTAGCTAAATCGTCGTAAAACAAAAGAAACACACGGGTATTAGTAGCGGCGGCGATAAGTTTAATTGTTGCCTGCACGATGATTCCACATTGACCCAACCCACCCAGCACTGCTTCAAACAAGTCGCGATTTTGAAATTTAGAACAGGTTTCAAGTTTGCCTTCACCAGTTACTACCTGAACTTCCAAGACATTATCAATCTGTACACCATAACGATGAGTTGCGCCGCCAATACCTCCCACTGATAAAGTACCGCCAATGGAAAGTTCGATGTAATCAGTCAGAACAGGTGGTGTCAGCGAATGCGGTAACGTTTGTTGTAGTAATTGACTCCACACCACCCCAGGATCAACAATAGCTCGGTCTGCACCGATAGAGTGAATTTGATTAAGCGTACTCATATTAATGACTACGCCTGCTTCTACTTGTGACTGACCGTAGGTGGAGTGACCTTGACCGCGTGCAGCAATCTTAATTTTGTAAGTGCGAACAAATTGGATGATGCGAATAATATCAGATATTGAACCTGGTTCTAGTACGGCAATTGGTTGACGATGCACAATATGACCAAAGTCATCACTTACAGCAGCAAGTTTTGTATTATCGGTATAAAGTACTCCATCTAGAGGTGGCAAACTTTCAAACCTAGATGCGGCACTGGCGGATGTCACCCAACTACGATTACATAAATCAAACCCGATAACAATTGCACTGCCAATCAAACTTTGTAAAACTGCACGACGTGAAGTATTATTTTTCATTGTCATCCATGCTGTATGGTTGTCATGGGTGTGACTCCCCAGGCGTGTCATGGATTTAAATATACAGTTATTTCCCCAACAACTGCGATGAAGTACTGTTAAGGTATGGTGTGCGATCGCTTGTATACCAAGATTAGCTCGATTGCGATTTTCTGAAGCGATCGCTCTGGGCGATTTTTGTAACTCCTCATACATTAAAAAGAAGAGTCTGTTTGCATAGGTAGATTTGATCATGAAACGACGTTGGAAGTCATTATTCTTGGCTGCTACTTGGGTAATGCTAGCTATTGGAACATCTATTTTCATTATCCTGACACAACCTCTGGCACCAACTTCTGCTAAAGAGCCTAATGTTGTGATTGAAACTCTCAAACCCGCACCGACACCAGAAGCAAGCAATGATAAAAAGCCAGATTCAACAGTAGCAGAACCCGCACCCAGTCCAGAAGCAATTGCCCGTCGGCAAAAATTGATCGAAGCAGACAAGCTGTATTTAGCAGGAGACTACACAGCTGCACAGAAAATATATCGCGAGGTGAAAAAACCATTTGCGGATATATCTAACGCACCCCAAATTAAACCAGCGATCGCTGATGTTAACCAATTATCCCCAGGAGGTAAAGTCTATTGGCGAGAAACCCAAGCTGGGATTGCAAGTAAGCTGTCAACGAGAATTTTTGTTCCACTAGAACTTTTAGTCAAGCAGAATCCAGAATTTATTCCTGGTCATATTACATATGCAGAACAACTGCAAAATTCTGGTGAGAAGAAAAAAGCGCTGGAGATTTTAGAACGGGCTGCTACACTTTATCCAAATCAAGCAGATTTGATTAAAGCTAAAGTCACAACCCTCGCAAGTAACAAAAAATGGATGGAAGCGTCTTTAGCAGCACGACAATTTGCAATTCTCAATCCTAATGACTCCCAAGCGGCTGAATTTAATCAACTAGCAGAAGAAAATCTCAAACGTTATAAATCTCATATTCGCTCAGAGATCAGGGGTAACACGATCGCCAATATTATCACTGGTGCTTTAGGATATGCCCTGACTGGTAGCCTTGTCGGGCCATTTTCCGCTTTAAACTCCACTGTATTATTGCTACAGGGTGAAAAGTCTGTGGGTGAGTCGGTAGCAAAACAAGCAAAAAAACAACTACCTTTAGTTAAAGATCCACAACTTGTGGCATATGTCAATTCTATCGGACAAAAATTAGCAAAAGTCGGCGGACGTGATGAGTTTAAGTACGAATTTTTTGTGATTCCCGAAGAATCTCTAAATGCTTTTGCATTACCTGGAGGGAAAATTTTCGTTCATGCTGGTGCGATCGGCAAAACTAACTCCGAAGCCGAATTAGCTGGATTACTTGGTCATGAATTATCTCACGTCCTGCTTTCTCACGGTTTCCAACTAGTGACTCAAGGTAACTTAATTGGTAACTTAACTCAATATCTTCCCTTTGGTGGGATTGTCGGTCAATTATTTGCACTCACCTACAGTCGTGACATGGAACGTCAAGCAGATACGCTGGGTACACGTCTGATTGTTAGTAATGGTTACGCGGCTGATGGTGTATATAACTTGATGCTTACACTCAAAGAAGAACAAAAAGATTCTCCTCCTAGTTGGTTATCATCTCACCCAGGTAGCAAAGAGCGAGTAGCATATCTAGAAAAATTGATTACAGACAACAACTACAATCGTTATGCTTACGAAGGTGTAGCCCAACACCTCGAAATGCAAGCCAAAGCCAAACAAATTCTCAAAGAAGAAAAAGAACGTAAACACAGGGAAGAAAAAAAGACACGCGATCGCTGAATCAAAACTAAAATTTTTTCGTCATTGAATATAACAACTCCCAAATTTTGATATCAGTGTAAATGTATGTTTATGCCTTCACGAGTGTTTAAATTACTTCTATCCAGTGGTTTAGGTTTAACTGTATTTGTCGGTAATGCGATCGCCTCAGCACAAGTTGGTGATGTAGTAGTCCCAACACGACCAGCTAACGGCACTTCAACTACAACTAGTTCTTCAAACACCACAACTACATACAGTACAAATGCCCGGTTTAGCTGTCAAAACTATAACGGACAGTATACAGTGATGTACCAACCTGAAAGTCAAGCAGGGCAATTTTTTGCTTGGGCAACTCCGCAAAGATTAGGCGGTGGTTGGGATGAATACAAACGCTGCGCTACCATCGCTGAACGTTTGGAAAGTTACCGTCCAGATGGCTTAACAGAACTCCGCACCTCCACCCAGAATGGATACAATGTTCTGTGTGTAACTAGCGAATCTAACCCAGCTTGCCGAATTGTTTTGACAGTACCCCCCGGATACGATGCCTATAATGTACGCAACAGTGTATTTCAAAACTTGATTTCTGCTGACAATGGGCAACAAACCATAGCTGTCAATACTTATACCAGCCGTAATAATGGTGGTAGCGAAGTCGAACAAATATATAACCAGGCTAGAACTATTTTCGGTGGTGGTAATAATAACACCAATAACAACCGTATATCTAAGGAACCAGTCAACTTGAAACCTTTCTTAGATCAAAAAGATGGTGGTACTGGTAGCCAACTCAAAAAAGGCGTAGCAATTAGAACTCAAACCCAAACCCAAACCAGAACTCAATCTGGTACTCGTCTCAATCCCAGAAATTTCAAATAAGGGATCGGGGAAAGGGGATGGGGGAAAGGGGACAAGGGAGTGTGGGGAGTGTGGGAAGTGTGGGAAGTGTGGGGAGAATAACAATGCCCAATGCCCGATCCCCGATGCCCAATACCCGATCCCCGATCCCCTCAACAGGTCTGCATGACTGCATCTAACAACTTGTCAGCACCAAAACGAATCGGATCTGTACAAGCTAGTCCGGTTTCTGCTTCTGTTTGGGCGATCGCTGTTTTTGCTTCGGCTTCGTTTAAGTGACGAGTATTTAAAGCAATAGCTGCAACTGGTACTTTTGGGAAAGCACCACCTGCACTGGCAACTATTTCATAAAGTTTGACTACATCTATTAAAGGGGGAATTGGTACACCATCGACAACTTCTTTTTGTCCTGCGCGATGGACTAAGATCATCTGGGTTGGTTGGGAACCGCGTATCAAGGGTAATGTGGCCGTGGAACTGGGATGCAGTAGAGAACCTTGTCCTTCAATGTACAAAATGTCATATTTTTTACCATGGCGCATGACCATTTGTTCGACTGCCCCAGCAGCAAAGTCTACACGGACTGCATCTAATGCTATACCATCTCCTGCTAACATCAAACCAGTTTGCCCTGTAGGCAGAAACTTAGAACGCCAACCTCGCAATTTTGATGCCCAGTGTAATTCTAGACTAGTTGACATTTTGCCGACTGCCATATCGGTTCCCACTGTCAACACCCGCCGACAGGGAAGAGTACGGGCAAGAGCACCAGCTACATCCAAGTTTGGTGGTTCTTTCCGCACATCCCAAATCATTTGTCCGGGCTTTAGGAGTGCTTTTAAATCTGGTATGGTTGATAGTGGCGCGTGCAAACCGTTTACCAGCGACATTCCAGCAGCCAAGGCATCTTTGACATCATGCCAGTAACTATCTGGTAAAACGCCGCCTAGAGGTGCAATGCCTATGACTAAGACTTGTGGTTTATACTCAAGTGCTGCGGCTACTGATGCAACTATTGGTACTTCACGGCGAATACCCGTTAACTCTGGTAAAGATTCTCCTGGAGATTCGCGATCGATCACTACTACAATCGGGGCTTCACTGTAACGTAAAAGTGATAACCCTGTTTTACCACGAGTTCCCTTAATTCCCTCATGTAATAAGATAGCTATTCTTTGATTAAGCGGCAGACGCACTGCGTTGTACCCCCAAGCCTGGTAAGTCGTTTGGTATAATTTTTCCTGCTTGTATAAATGCCCCTGTAAAAGGGTCATCAATTAAATTCAGATGACTATCTAAATCTAAATAGTCAGCTAATGGTGCTAGTTGTGCTGCTGCTGTGTTAAGAAGCGCACTGTCAGAATAGCAACCGAACATTACTTGTAAGCCATTGGCGCGGGCTGTATTTACCATCCGCATCGCCTCAGTTAATCCCCCGGATTTCATCAGTTTGATATTGATACCATCGACAATCTTAGCCAATTGCGGGATATCAGTACTGGTGAAACAACTTTCATCAACAAAAATAGGTAAAGGCGATCGCATCTTTAGTTCAGCCAAATTTTTCTCTTGACCTTTTGCTAGTGGCTGTTCTACATACTTTACACCCCAATCTGCCAGCCAACTACACATGTAGGTTGCATCTTCTAAATTCCAACCACCGTTAGCATCAACATATAATTCCTGGGTTGGTGCTTCTTCTCGTATAGCCATGAACATTTTTTGATCTGCGTCAATCCCTTCTGGACTACCCAATTTGATCTTGAAAACCCGAACATCCAGAAATTCTAACCAATCCCGTACCCTAGCTTTAGCGCCAGCTGGTGAATTAATTCCAATAGTTACCGAAGTTGGTGCGATCGCGTTTCTGTCAAGTCCCCATATTTGCCATAGTGGTAATCCGACACGCTTTCCCAACCAGTCGTGCATCGCCACATCCAACGCCGCCCTAGCTGCTGAAGGAACTTTGGCTGTTGTGAAAATCTGTTCAACTTGCTGTTTTTGTAAAGGGCTATATGCTTGCAAAGCAGGAGCAAGTTGTTGCAAAGTATCTTTAATTATCTCCGTTGATTGTGGATTAGTGCCTACACTAAACGGTGAAGCCTCTCCCCATCCCTCAATACCATCATCGGAAATCTTAACCCAGACATTGGTCGTCTGTGCGGTTGTACCACGACTGATCGTTAAGGGAAACCGCTTGTTAACCGTAAAGATTTCAACCTCTATTTTCATAATTTAAATTTCAGTTTAATTGTGAACTTAAAATAGATTTACCTGAATCATTTAGATAGTTTCCATAATGAAGAATATTGACCTTGATAAATCATATTAGTCTTAAATCGATATTTTTTTTCCATTGATTGGCGAAATGTATCAGAAAAATTTAGTAAAAATAAATTATTTAAATTTTTGGGTATTTTCGGAATATTACTTTCTTTTAATAATAAAAATCTAACTTTTGGTTCAATAAGATAACTCAGAGAAAATATATCTTCATAACTATTTTTTTGATTGCTGATAATTATTATCGAACGAGAATTCTGATTCAGAATATTAGCTATATTTATATAATCGTTGCTACTAAATTTAATCCATGAATTATTGCTATGAGAATATAAAGTATCAGAAAATAGTGCAAGCATTATTAACACCACTAAAATTGCTTGCCAAGTTTTTTGTCGTGAAATGCTGCCATTATATAGCTGTGTTGCTAGTAAATAAGCTACAGCTATTTGTATACTTAAATAATATGGTATTAAATATAGTTGTAAATCAAAAATTAACAGAGGTATTGTACCTAACGTCATTAAGCTGATCACAAATAACCAAACTTTTTGGTGATTGGTACGCCAAAGCCAATAAATTGCATATCCAACTAAAGTAAAAATTAATGGTGTGAATGCTATTAAATATAAAGGGTTAGCATCATTAAAATTTAAATCAAAAAAAACACGATTTGTCTGTGTTAAACAATATATAATTCTATTAATTAAAGATAAATCTTGGTTGATGACATTAGAATATCCATTAAATCCAAATCGGTTATAAAATATAACCAATATCCAAGGCATAAAACTTAAAATTCCTATCAAATTAGATGCTAAAAAATTTTTAACTGTCTTGTTAACAAAGAATTTTGCAGTTGCAATTACATAAAAAATATGAGCAAAAACTAAAAATATACTTAATGAAAATGTATACAAACTCAATGATAAACTGAATGTATAAAATCCCCAATTAAAGAGACGCTTTTCATCTGTTTGCTGTATTGATTCTAAGCGCAAAGCTCTTAGCAAAGCAGCGCTAGATAATAATATAGTGACTTCCCAAAGAATATATTCCTGTGCTTCCTGGGCATAGATAATTTGCATAGGAGAGATCGCCAAAAGTGCGATCGCGATACCGGGTAATGATAAAGGTACCTTAAATAATTCACTACATAACCAATAAATGCAAGGGAAAACTAATAAACTAATCACAACAGATAAAATTCTAATTGCTGTAATTGAGTCACCAAAGATTTGTGACCAAAATCGTGCTAATAGGTAATAAAATGGAGGATTTAACGGGGTATCAATTGCTAATGATTTAATGGTGTCTCCAAAATTTTTCTCAGGATTGAAACGTTGAAATTTGATCAAAGCTTGTTTTGTAATTAGCCGATCATTAAAAAGCTGTTCTTTTACTTCGTTATTTGTATAACCATAAATTCGTAATAAAGTATTAGTTTCACCTGCTGAATAAACTTTGCCATCAAGATTAACGAAGCGAAAAAATATACCAAATACCACTAATACAACAATAAAAAACTGCAACCACTTGGGAGCAAGTACAAGACGCCGCATAATCAAATTTTTTCTATAATTTCTGTAGTTAGAACTCGCATGTTTGTCACAGATATTAGTCGTTGGGCAGAATTTGGACAAGCGCATCAAGAATTTTTTGGTAAAAATCCACCTGCAACAACAATGGTAGAAGTTAAATCTCTAATTGACCCGGCTATGTTACAATACGGTTCAGTTAAGAAGAAATGTAGGTTGGGTTAAGTGCAAGCGAAACCCAACAAAGCTTTGATAATGTTGGGTTACTCTGCGATCAGCCGCGCAGGGCGCGTCTACGTTCTTCAAACGCCAGGTGCTACAACTCTTGGGACCCCCGCAACGCACTGGCTCCCCAACCTACGCTAGTTTTAGTTTTTAGCCTTAACTGAACCGTATTGGGCTATGTTAATAGAGATAGAAGTAGATGCTATTTGCCTGGATGTGTAGTTTTTTGAGATGCAAAGGTTTTAGAAAAAATGGGAAAATTTTAAGGGTTAAAGAGAAATGGAAAAGATCACCCCCTTTAACCCTTTATTTTCCAGCTTGAGTCAACTTGTGCAAGAAGTCTAATTGCTATGACTAGTAGTGTTGTAGCGAACCCTTGTCCCTGCCCACAATAACTTTTCTCGTAGCGTCTGGTAATAGGAGTTGTTCTCCCGTAAAATTATAAACTTAGCTCGGCACTCAGCCATTCGTACGTCTACGCGATGTCCGGGCCAAATCGAAGTAGCTAACACCCCATCCATCCATAGTTTAGTACTCAAATCGTAATCACCCAATGGCCAAATACTGACAACTGAACCAGGGGGTAAGACGAAAGGACGATTAGAAAGACTCATCGGACAAATGGGACTGACAGTGAGTGCTTCCATACCATCATGTACAATTGGACCACCAGCAGAAACAGTATAACCAGTAGAACCTGTAGGTGTAGAAACTATTAATCCATCTCCTACATATTGATCTACCACCTCGCCGTCAATTTCCATCTCCAGAATAGAAGTAATCATGCGATCGGCAGAAGCAGGTTTGACACACATTTCATTCAAAGCCAAGTAGCGTTCACTTACAGGTTCCAAATTGCTACCATGCCCTTCATACACTGCTGCTTGCACCATCATTCGGCGTTGGATAGCATAACGATCTTCCAACAGCCGTTCCCAAACTTTTTCTGTATCCTGAAATTCTTCTACTGACTCAGTTAAAAACCCCAAGTGACCACCCACATTTACTCCTAAAATGGGTACGCCAGCTGGGGCTAAATGTCTGGCACCGGTTAAAACAGTACCGTCACCACCAAGTATCAATGCCAGGTCGATTGGTTGTCCAGCCGAAGCCAAAAATACTGGGTAAGGATTATCCTTAGCTCCGCTTGGTCCCACTAATACCTGACATTGGTGATTTTCTAGTTGCTTTGCACAAATTTCTGCCCAGCGCTTACTTTGAGCATCTCTTGCTTTATAAGCAATAATTACCTTTTTAAGGTCCACAGCATTACCATTTGAGGAGATTAAACTGCTCCATATCGACAGTGTCACGGTTGCGATAGATTGCCAGTACGATCGCTAGACCTACCGCCGCTTCTGCTGCCGCTACAGTGATAACAAACACAGTAAAAACCTGACCCTTAATCCCTGTTGGGTCTAGGAAGTTAGAAAAAGCCATTAAGTTTAAGTTGACAGCATTAAGCAGCAATTCAATCGACATTAATACTCGCACAGCGTTGCGGCTGGTAATCAAACCATAAATGCCAATGCAAAACAATGCTGCTGCTAGTAACAAAAAGTACTGGAGTTGCATAAATCTTCGTAACTTCTACTAATGTTTTTTATTTGTTAGCTATTCAGTTATCAGTTATCAGTTATCAGTTATTAATCATGGTTTTTCTGGTAACTGTTAACTGTTAACTGTTCACTATTCACTGTTCCTTGTCGCTACCAGCGGACACCAATTCTCTGGGGCGTTCTGGCAATGTCAAAACTGTTTGTGGCAAATCAGATGAGACAACTTGTTCTGGCAAATATTCGCGACGTGCCAAAATAATTGCGCCTACCATTGCCATCAATAACAGGATAGAAGCGACTTCAAACGGTAGTAAAAAGTCACTAAAGAAATGCTGACCAATGGCAACTATGGGGTTGCCTACAGGAGTAGCAGTGGAATACGACCAGGGTGTCGCTAATACCATCGTACTCAACAGCGCAAATAGTCCTAAACTTACCACACCTGTTAGAGCTTTACGCACCCAAGCAGTGGGGAAAGGAACAAAATTCTGCTGCTTATTCACCAACATAATGGCAAATAAAATTAGCACGTTTACCGCACCAACATAAATTAACAATTGCGCTGCTGCTACAAAATCAGCATTTAGCAACAGGTACAACCCAGCTATACTGGCAAATACACCGCCCAGCAAAAAGGCGGAATGAACAACGTTAGAGAACAGCACTACACCCAGTGCTGCTCCAATCATCATTGCAGCCAATATGCCAAACGAAACAACCTGTACTCCTTCCGCTAGATTCACAATTTGTCGTCCTTTGATATCTGAATAATTGGTAAATGATAGTTGGTGAATGGTAACTGGTAATTGGTAATTGCTATTACCCATTACCCATTACCCATTACCTATTACCCTTTTTCTACGAGTTCTTCAGGGCGGGAACCTGCACGAGGTGCATCTGCTGGTAAATCGTGGGGGTCCATAACTCCCTTGGGCAGGTAAACTAACTCACGTAGTGGAGTTACCATTGGGTCATTTGTGACTTTGTAGGGGAGACGACCCAGCGCTACGTTATCGTAGTTCAACTCGTGGCGATCATAAGTGGAAAGTTCGTACTCTTCTGTCATAGATAGACAGTTTGTTGGACAATATTCCACACAGTTACCACAAAAGATACAAACACCAAAGTCAATACTGTAGTGCTTGAGCTTTTTCTTTTTGCTGGTTTTGTCAAACTCCCAATCAACTACAGGTAAGTTAATTGGACAAACCCGCACACAGACCTCGCAGGAAATACACTTGTCGAACTCAAAGTGAATCCTACCGCGAAACCTTTCACTGGGAATCAATTTTTCGTAAGGATACTGTACAGTGATCGGACGTCGGCGCATGTGGTCAAAGGTAACAGCAAGTCCCTGGCCAATGTAACGACCGGCTTCTACTGCTTCCTTGGCGTAATCACCAACTTGTTTGAGGAACTTTAGCATAATTGTGTTTCTCTCTCCTTTGGGATGACAGGTGATTGGTAATTGGTAATTGGTAATGTTACCCATTACCCATTACCCATTACCCATTACCCGCCGAAGGCGACGGGAAAAGCTAGTTTCAAAGCTGCGGTTAATAGTAAATTTACTAAACCGACTGGTAATAAAAACTTCCATCCCAAGTCTAGTAGTTGGTCAATGCGAACACGGGGTACAGTCCAACGTAATAAAATGGCCAAAAAGACTAGGAAGTAGGCTTTAAGAACGGTCATAGTGATACCCAATGAAGCGGTGACTACTTGCAACACCGGATTGGCTTCACTAACTCCAAACCAACTAGCTAAGGTGCTAATGGGAATGGGAAAATCCCAACCACCGAGGTATAAAACTGATACCAGAAGTGCTGAGAGTACGAGGTTGACGTAAGAACTTAGGTAGAACAGAGCAAACTTCATGCCAGAATACTCTGTCTGATAACCTGCCACTATTTCTTCTTCTGCTTCTGGTAAGTCAAAAGGTAATCGTTCACATTCTGCTAAGGCTGCGATCCAAAAGATGAGGAAACCGACTGGTTGTCGCCAGATATTCCATCCCAAGATACCGTAGCCAGATTGTTGATTGACAATATCAACTGTGCTGAGGCTGTTGGACATCATGGCGATCGCTAGTACCGCCAGCGCCAAAGGAATTTCGTAACTAATTGATTGTGCTGCTGCACGCAGTCCACCCAAAAGGGAGTATTTATTGTTGGATGCGTAGCCTGCCATCAACAAGCCAATTGGGGCAACGCTAGACAAGGCAATCCACAAGAAAACCCCGATGCTAAGATCTGTAATGAGTATATTCTGTCCAAATGGCACGATGAGATAGGACAGAAAAACCGGGATCGTAACGATAATCGGACCAAGGGTAAATAACAAAGGGTCGGATTTGCCTGGTACTACATCTTCTTTAAATACGAGCTTCAGGCCATCCGCTACAGGAGCCAGCAAACCAAAAGGACCAATGTATTCAGGACCAATCCGCTGCTGTGCTGCTGCTGAAATCTTCCGCTCAAGCCAAACACAGGTCAGAACACCCACTGTTGCACCAATAATCATCAAAATCATTGGCAGTGGCATCCAAATTGCTTTGGCTAAGTCTCCAGGTACTCCCAACTCTGTGAGAGATTGAATAAAAGTTCCTTGCAGATCAATTCCTGAATTCATGTTTGTTGCTCTTCAAGTCACTAATTCATGGTCGTTTACAACTATCTACACTTGTTAATAACTGTAAATTTATCCATCGATAAACACTGCATAAACTTGGCAAAAATTTAAGATTTTTTGCAATGTCCATGCCTAGTATATCGTTGGATGGGTTTTACCTCGATCAGCCAAATGTAGAGTTTCTACTTATGGTAAGAATTGAGGGGATTGGGGATTGGGGATTGGGGATTGGGGATTGGGGATTGGTTACTCTCCCTGCTCCCTTGTCCCCCTTCCCCTGTCACCCCTGTCCCCCCTGTCCTCTATCCCCGATCCCTACCTTTTCTCAATCGGCATGTAAGGAATGTCGTGCAGACCGTTATATACCTGAGTAGGGCGGAATATCCGGTTTTCTGCGAGTTGTTCTTTCCAATGTGCTAACCAACCAGCGACACGGGCGATCGCAAATATTGGTGTGAACAAATCTGTGGGAATTCCCAGCTTTCTATACACTAAACCCGAATAAAAGTCAACATTAGGATAAATTCCTTTGTTACCCAATTTTTCCTCTACTACCCGTTCCATCTCTTGGGCAATGTCATAGAATTTATCGTTGCCAAATTTCGCAAACAGCTTTTCTGCTAAGTTTTGCAAAATCGTAGCGCGTGGATCTTTGACTTTATAGACACGATGTCCAAAACCCATGATTTTGGCTTTACGTTGTAGCCGATCCTCTATATAAGAACGTACATTGTCTAAAGAGCCAATTTCTTCTAGCATTTGAATTACTTCTTCGTTAGCTCCGCCATGTAACGGGCCTCCCAAGGTTCCGACTGCACTAGCGACAACTGCATAGGGATCTGTCAGGGTAGAAGCCGTCACCCTAGCGCTAAACGTAGAAGCATTCATTGTATGCTCTGCATGTAATATCAAGCAGACATCAAAAATTCTTGCTGCTAGTGGATCTGGTTCTTTTTCGTTGAGCATGTACAAAAAGTTAGCAGCGTAGTCCAAATTATCTTTAGGACGTACTGGGTCGTTTCCTTTTCGCATCAACTGGAACGCGGCTACCATTGTAGGAATAGTTGCTAGCAAGCGAACTACTGCATCCCGGATATAAACAGGATTATCTAAATCACGACGTGAATAAAACAAGCCTAAAGCAGCAGCAGAGGCTTGTAGGGCATCCATGGGGTGACCGCTTTCTGGAAAGGATTTCATCATGTCGCGAATGCGGTATTTAATCCGCCGATGATGGCGAACTTCATCCTCAAATGCTGCTAGTTCTTCTGCTGTTGGTAACTCACCCCAGATCAAAAGATAAGCAGTTTCCAGAAATGTACTTTTTTCTGCTAGTTCCTCAATCCGGATGCCACGATATTCTAGTAATCCCTTTTGCCCATCAACAAAGCTAATACTCGATTGGGCAGCAGGAATGCCTTCCAAACCAGGCCTGTATTCGCACACCATCATGGCAACACCATCTGATTTTTAAAGATTTGACCAGGCTAACTTACCAGAAATAATTATTGCCATAACAGTATTCCTGGTCGCACAAATTCTTTACGGAATTGTGGAAAAACTGTTAGAGCAAGTATTTGGGTGGCGTCAACCAAAACATCTGACCACAACCCAAAACAGAGCCTGTTTCTGGTACCTTTACCCCGATCATACCCGCTTTTTTCAGCACCAAACGTTCTTTGACTTCCCCCCAAACGATAATTTCTGCCCAATGGCTCAAACACGGTTCGTGTCCAACTAAAGCCAATTGGGTATTTGGTGCAAAATTCTTTGGCTCTAACCAGTTTACAACCCAACTGTAGATATGACCATCAGGGACTAGATGAGTACATTCTTCCATCTGCGAACTCAATCCAGCTGCCATAAGTATATCTGCTGTTTGTTTTGCTCTCACTAAGGGACTAGTTACTATTAAATCAAAGTGCAAACCCAACTTTCTTAAGCGTCGAGCAACTTTTTCTGTTTTTTGCCGCCCCTCTTTTGTGAGTTGTCTTTCCTCGTCTTTAATGTCGTCGGTTGCTGCTTCAGCAATGCCATGACGAATTAAGTATAGTTCCATTATTTTAGTTTTTAATGCTTAATCAAGCACTTTACAGCAAAAGTTATTGCTGATGATTTGTGATTTTCTTTTTTATGAGTAAGTTGATAAATCAACCTAAATCACTAGAGAATGTTTGTTTTTACATATAAATTGTATATTTTGTTGGTTTTAACTATTACATTTCATTTTTTCAGTATAAATTCTGAAGCCGTGCAAAGTTTTAAACATCACAATAAAAACATGGTGTTTACGAAAACACAGGTCTCAACAGGAATGAAATATTTATCGGGGAATCTACCTGTTTTGTACCTTAACTATCACGCTACCAAAATAAATTTCTGTTGATGACTCAAACCAAAGTTCACTTACTATTTTTTAGGAATTTGGAATGATTCGTCACATTGTTGTTACCTCAGCTTTAGTGTTGGGAAGTTGGATTGTAACTGTTCCCAAAGCATTTGCCGCTGGTACAGTAAATGTACCATTTGGTGGAACAGTAACCGCATCATGTTCTTTCTCTGGTACTCCTGGTTCTGGTACATTGGCTAACCCAACTCCATTTTCTTTAAGTAGCTTGGTGGGTGGTTCAGCTGGTTCTGCAACTGTGCAATGTAGTGGTGCTACTGGAAGTCTTCAAATTACTGGCGTGACCAAAACGGCTGGTCCTAATCTCACTTCTCCCACTTATAATGCAACTGCTGTTGGAGGAGCTGTTAACGCTACTTATACCGCAGGTGTTTCTACTCCCGCACCAGTACTTCCTGGTCTTGCTATCCCTTTAATTGTAAACATGGATGTAGTTGATACTGCTGCTTTACCAGCAGGAACCTACGGTTTCACTGTTGATATGACAGTCACACCGTAAAATTTTGCTACTTTTTGGATTTTCTGACTAAATCTCACAATAGATATCTTGTACTTTGCCTATAAGTCAAAGTCTGGTTTGGTCTATTAATTTTGATGAGTTTCGGGTGTTCAGTTCCCTGACTTCTACCCTCTGGGAAGCTATCCTACGGGTGTCTATAAGAAGTTGGGGATTTATAAGCCCTTATAGATGTTTAAGAAGTTGTTTGTAATCTACAAGGTTTCACGTATTAACTAATAAAAAATTTGGGAAGTGAATATCAAGTCCTTCCCAAGCTTTTAAAGTTCACTAATTTGGAAAAATGATTCATAAATTTATACTAGCAATAACCTCTGTTTTGTACAATAGTTTCAATAGGAAAAAATCAATTCTTGGTTCTGCTGTTTTGCTAGGTATCTGTACTTTATCAGCAGTTTTATCTACTAGTGCAGTTCAGGCACAGGTGAGAATTTCTCCAATGGTAATTGAGGCGCAAGCAAATCGTAACCAAGCCGAAGGAGTAATTAACGTCACGAATATTACAAATGAACCTTTTCGCGCTCGTGTTTACGTTCAGCCTTTTAGTTATAACCGGGATAAAGGTTTTGAAACTTTGTCATCTAGCCCCACCGACCTGAGTCCTTATTTGCAATTTTCACCGGGTGAATTAGTTGTACCCCCAGGTACTACCAGACGGATACGTTTAATAGCTCAACTTCCTCCTAATCTTCCTGATGGTGAATATCGAGTTGTAGTTTTCACAGAAAATTTAAAGGAAATTAAAACAACTGATCAAAACGGCAATTCCCTGAATATCAGAGCAAAAATCGGGTCTACTTTTTATGTACGTAAAGGAAATTTATCTCCTCAACTGACTGTAGATAGTAGTAGTTTTGATGCAGCTAAAAACCAAATAAAATTGTTAGTTCGCAACATTGGTCAAGCATCTGTTCTCCCGATCGCTAATTGGACTTTAAAACAACAAGGAAAAGTTATCCGCAGTGGTAAGGTAGAAGCAACAGGAATTACTGCACAGAGCGATCGCAATTTATTATTGAATCTTGCAGGTCAGGAAAAAACACCAATTTCCTCTGGAAACTATGAGCTTTCTGGTGAATTGATTTGGGGTCAAGCTCCTAATCAAACCTCTCTACCTTTCAACATGAATATTATTGTACCTAGTAAGTAGTTTTGTTCTCTACTTACTTTTTTATGCTCCTTCTAAGCGATCAAGGATCAAGGAGCATAAATAAAATTATATAAATTTTGTAATTAAAACTATTCAATATTTTTTAAATCTTGCTTTATCTGAAGCCAAGGCAGAATTTGACATGCAAATTAAAGACACCAAAAAGCTAATTTTTTGTGAATATGACTCATGTAATATCTCCTCCAGAATTACCTAATGATAGCTATTTAATATCTGTAAATATTGGTAGAAAACATTTTAATTTAGTCACAGAAGAGACTACAAAAATCAATCCAAAATCTACATTACCAGAGATTTCAGAACCACAATTTTCTATTAGTCATCAAAAGTTAGTTGCAGATTTAAAAACTAGCTCCGGTAACAAAAATCAGGCGATCGCTCCAGTTATTCAACCACAAATTATCCCTTCGATCACACCACCAGAAAGCTTTGTCCCGGAAACTTCTGTATCGAAATCAACCGCAGCAACAGGATCATCAATTCCTTCCATCGCTGGGAATTCTCAGGTTTTTCCTGTAGGCTTAGATGTCGGACAGCGCAATATCATTAAAAGTGTTTTAGTACGAGGAAAAGAAGACGGAATGCAAGCCATTGACTTTGAGCAATGGCTCATACCTTATGATACGGTAATTCAGGCTTTAAATTTAAATGTTACACCCTTGCCAGATGGGCTGCAAGAAGTGCGTGCGCCTGGTTTTGTGATTCGCATTAATCCCAAACTACTCCGCAATGACCCAAAATTAGGGTTAGTTTTTTCTGTGCAAGACTTGCAAACTTTATTTGGCGTTCCGGCTGAATTTGATATCAATGATTATGCAGTGCGCTTACTTCCACCTTGGTTAAAAACTCCAGTACCGCAGGTATTTAGCGAACCCCAAGAAGCGCCACCAGAAATGGCGGGACTACCGGAAGTTATCCCTCCAGATTTTAGCATTACTAATGTTGAACAACGTTTGTATGTTAATGGTTTGACTAATTATGCTACTAGTTATCAAGGTAACTTGACAGCGGTTGGTACAGCTTTAGGTGGTAGTTGGTTTATCCGCGCCAATCAACCAAACTTCAAAAATGCTGCTACTTGGCAAATTTCTGAGGCTCAATTTCTGCGCCAGACAAATCGAGCTGATTATATTCTTGGTTCACAGACACCGTTTTGGTTTGGTCAACAAACAGGGGATTATTGGGGTTTCACGACAATTCAGCGCCAGGGATATAAGCCAAAAGAAACATTGTTAGGTGCGACCCCAGATCCGCGTCAGCGTTTGCAAGCTGCTGAAATTGGGCGAGTGATTACAGGAAAAGCAGAGCCAGGAACATTGGTAAGATTGACTCAAGCTTTTAGCGATCGCCCAATTGCAGAAGTCTTAGTAGATTCTTCTGGTATTTATCGTTTTGACAATCTTCAAGTTAATAGTCGTTTTTTAGCTAGTAATTACCGCCTACTACTTTACCCCCAAGGACGACTCACCGAAGCACCTGAAATTCGCGATTTGACTTTTTCTTCCGCACCAGGACAATTACCAGCTGGTGCGAATGCGTTGATTTTTTCTGGTGGTTTGCGGAGGAAATTTTCCACAGATAGTGCAAATTTATTGGGAGAATTTACTGATTTTAGAGGGGGTGTGGCTCAACGTTGGGGTTTGTCGGAAAGCTTAACTATAGGAATTGGTGGAGTTTATGACAATTCATTTCGGGGGTTGGGAGAAATATTTTATCAGCCGCAAAATTTACCTTTAACAGTAGCTGTTTCAGCTTTAAGCGGGGATGAAAATAATCACTGGGATGTGAACGCTGATATTCGGTTTGATTTGTCTCGGACTGCACGTACCCGATTTTTTAGCGATCGCTTTGGTTCTAATTTTAATTTCGATTGGCGAATCTTTCCTTGGCTGGGTTTCCTTGGAGGTTATGACAGTCGAGATGGTGCTTTTGGTGGTTTGGAAATTTCCCATAGTGGGAAAAATTCTTTTACCTTTGCTCGTGCTACTTTAGATAGTCAAAATCACTTCCGTTGGAGTTTTCTGCAACGCTTGGGTGATATGGAATTTACAACTCGTGGAAATGAAGTTGGTTCTCTATCCCAATTGGCTTACAATTTTTCCGGGAAAAGTCCTTTAGATACAGGACATTCATTGCTTGTGAATTACGAAACTAGTAATTTTTTCACCCAGGAAAATAGTCTAGCTAGTGCGAGTTGGCGTTATCGTTCTCCAGCACGCGCCATTGATGGGAGTTACTTGTGGGAAGCACAACTAGGTTATGGTATTGGTTCGCAAGGTTCAGGAGCGATCGCCAGCTTGGGAACAACAATTATCCCAGGTATAATGCTGCGGGGACGTTACCAAGGGGTATCCCTCACTTCAGATCAACCGAGTTTTGGGATAGAGTTAGTTTCTAGCTTTGACATGCAAAGAGGAATTAAGCCTGATTCTTCCCGACGTTCTAACTATTTTCGTACCCAAGGCGGTATATTGATTCAACCATTTTTTGATCGCAATCAAAATGGCAAACGCGATCCTAATGAAGCTGTTTATCTCAATCAGCTAGAGTTAATGCTGATCCTCAATAACCGTCCCTTGAAGTTTTTCCAACCAGAAATTCAAAATGAAGCAGCTTTGGTGCGTTTGTCTCCTGGGAAATATCGCCTTGATCTCGATCCAGCAGGGTTTCCCCTTGATTGGAAAGCTACAACAGACGCTTTAGCCGTGGATGTTGTCGCTGGTAGTTATACAACAGTAGAGTTACCTCTAATCAAATCTTACACCCGTACCGGAGTTGTAACTGATGTTAAAGGCCAGCCAGTTGCAGGGGTACGGGTAGAAGCTGTTCAAGCAAACTCAGGTTTGCGGCGATTATCTGTGACTAACGGTGCGGGAGTTTATTATCTTGAAGGATTGCCACAAGGAAATTATGCTCTAGAAGTTAACGGCAAACCAGCTTTACCTGATAATTTGCAATTAGAAGAATCTTCTCAATCATTTCAAGAAATTAATCTCCAGCAAAATTAGAGCAAGTCAGACCAAAGAAACATAACGCAAGTTAGGAAAAGAAAACATCCACCAAACCTTTACCAATGACCAATGACTTATTCTGATTGAATCGGATTGTCTTTGGGGTTAACTAATCTCAGCAGCTTTTGCTTAATTTGAGTATCGAAAACTTCCCACTTCATTTTTGCATAAGCAGAATTCTCGTTACTGCCTGATAAGAAACCCATAGGAATTTCAAAACCACCTGCACTGGTGCGTCCACCACCAAAAAATCGACCACTGCTATCTTGTCCAAAAGCTTCTTTGATAAACTCATCAGGATCTAGGGTAAGTTTAGTTGTTCTCAAAGAGCCTACTACCACTTCTAATTCTTCGTCTTCATCGTGAACAATACCGTAAACTAGGGCAGTGTGGACGTTTTCTTCGGTGACGAGAAAATCTGCGGCTTGGGGAATGGCGTCTCTGTCGTCGTAGCGCAAGTAGCCGACTCCAGCAATGGAAAAGTTATTTTGGACGATACGGTTTTTGAGCGATCGCTCAATCACATCCATCACCCGTTTAGAACGGTTAGCTTGCAGTATGGCATTAAGTAGCTGGGCGTCGTAAAATCTGCTCAGATAGCCTGCTGCCATGAAATCTTCTTCTCTGGCTTGCATGAGCAGGTTGGTATCTGAACGCAAACCATGCATTAAGGCTGTTGCACATTTGACATGCTGATTAACACTGTTATCTAAAGGCAGCAACCCTGCCTGTAAGTATTGAGTAAAAATTGTTGCTGTAGCTCTGACAGCAGGACGAATATCAACAAATTCTGATTTGAGGTCTCCTTGCAAATTGTGATGGTCAATAACTGCCATTAGTGGAATTCCTGCCTGTTGCACCACTGGCACTAATCCAGAGGTCGTTCCTTGGTTATCAATTAAGACATAACCTTGGTAAGAAGACAAATCTTTGCTTTTAAGATTGGGCAGCGAACAACGAGTAGCTGGTAGACCAGTTAGCTTCACAAGGGCAATATTTTCTTGATGGCTGAGAGTACCAGCGTAGACTATCTCGCACTTAATATCATACTGTTGAGCGATTAACAGGTAAGCCCAAGCAGAAGAAAGAGCGTCTGGATCAGGGAAATCTTGCAGAATTACTAACTGGCGATCATGACGGTGTGCAAGCATCAGCTGACGCAATTCTTCTGATTTCTGTAGTGTCACAGAATTGGCACGCTGACCTAGAGAATTGCCTCCTTCTGTTGATGTTATCGTTCCAGCTGACTGCCTGATGAGTGAAGCATCCAAAGACTCTTTGTCTATGTCTACCTCATCCGGATTCGCTTCTGGAGTTGGATCTGTTGTCAATGGCAATCTCTCAAACTGAGTAAGGGAAGAATGAAACTGCATAGTAAATGGTTTGTACAGTGTGGCGTGATATTAAGTTCAACAATCAAGACTACAACCAGCAAATCACTGGTTTAGCCACACTATCTCGATCTTCGCAAAAATCAATGAACTTGAGAATGTATATATGGGTCTATTTTTTCTACATATATTTGGCGAATAACCGAAGTATGCTTTATCTATAAATCAATTTGCTGTATCTACTATATTCTGGCAAATTAAAAAATTGAACTACTTGCTAAAACCGCAAAATGTGTTATAATGACGAGGTTGATAAAAAATCCGCAATAAAACTTTACAAACTCCTACGCCAGCTTGTAAAGAGGAAAATAGCCGACAACAAGCCAAAAAAACCAACCTCGTCCACACTTGGTGAACAGCAAAAGCTATAAAAAACTTTTACCGATTGATATTAAAAAAGGTAATTGTTAAAGGCCTATAACATACTTTTGCCACTCCTTGTGTGTTCCAGTTTTGAGATGCTTTGTGACCTCAAAGTACAAACTGCTGTAGGGTCTGCGAGGTTGATGGCGTAGCAGCATATGTGCTTCATGGGGGGTGCGGCAACCCTTTTTAACATTGCAGCGGACACAAGCTGTAACAATGTTTTCCCAGGAATCTCCTCCTCCACGCGATCGCGGTAACACATGATCTAAGGTCAACTCATCTCCTGTGTAGCCACAGTATTGACAAGTGTGACCATCCCGATGCAATATGTTTCGACGCGTCAAAGGAATTTCTTTATAGGGAACCCGGACATAATGGCGCAATCGGATTACCGTTGGAAGCGGGAAACCGGAGTAGAGAAACTTGCCATTGTGTTCTACCCGCTCTGCCTTACCCTTGATTAAGAGAACCGCAGCACGACGCCAGCTCGTGATATTGAGCGGTTCATAAGAGGCGTTCAGTACTAAAACCTTCCCCATTGATAATCGTTCGAGGTATTAGTTTTACATATATTAACACATAATTTACTCTGGTTCGGTAATGAGAATAAATTATACTCCTGAATTTTTGGTCTAAATTGAGTAGAAAAATAAGGATGTAGGGCTATAAGGGTATGCTGACAGGCGTAGGTTTTTTACACTTTGCCCAAAGAATGCTGGTTTTAGGGTGTAAGGGTATAAGGGTTTAAGGGTGTAGGAACTTATGAAACGATGATTATTCCGTTAGTTTTATAGTCATCACTCATTGCTTTATTAAAAACCTACACCCCTACACCCTTATTTTTTGGGTAAAGCATGAGGCTTGTGCCTTGACGCGATGAGCGGTAAACTTCTGTGATTATTCCAGAGTAACTTTCAGCAATATGAATAAGTATATAAGCTGAAAGTAGAACAGTGGTGTGATAGGAGTAAACAGGATGTTAAGTCATGAGCAATCTCAGGGTGTTGCAATTGGGCAATGTGACACTTATGCTTGGTTTTCACAACGTGCTTGGGTGGAAATTGATTTAATGGCTTTGTCGCATAACGTCCAACAACTGCGTCAATTCCTATCACCACATACCCAGCTAATGGCTGTTGTGAAAGCAGATGCTTATGGACACGGAGCAATTACAGTTGCTCAAACAGCATTACAATCAGGAGCAAGTTGGCTTGGTGTTGCTACAGTTCCAGAAGGAATTCAATTACGCGAAGCTGGAATTAAAGCTCCGATTTTGATTTTAGGTGCAACTCATACTCCAGAACAAATTTATGCGATCGCTCATTGGGGACTTCAACCTACACTATGCAGTCCCAAACAAGCCCTAGTTTTTTCTAATATTTTAGAAGCGATCAATCATAGTTCTCCTATACCTGTACACATTAAATTAGACACGGGTATGTCCCGCTTGGGAACTAATTGGCAACAAGCCTGCGAGTTTGTTCAGCTAGTCCAGAATTTGCCACATTTAAAGATAGCTAGTGTATACTCCCACCTAGCAACAGCAGATAGTCCTGATCCGACTGTCATGCAACTACAACACCGTCGCTTTCAAGAAGCGATCGCTCAAATTAAAGCGTTAGGAATTAAACCACCTTGCTTGCACTTGGCAAATTCAGCCGCTACCCTCAGCGATAGACAATTACACTACAATATGGTGCGTGCAGGTTTGTTGATCTATGGACTTTACCCAGCTACACATTTGCGATCGCAAATTGATCTCAAACCTGTTTTGCAACTCAGAGCGAGAGTTACTCAAGTCAAAACCATTGCTGCTGGTACTGGTGTGAGTTACAGTCATCAATTTATCGCCAAGCAAGAAATGCGTATTGCTGTTGTCGGAATTGGTTATGCAGATGGTGTACCGCGCAATCTTTCCAATAAAATGCAGGTATTAATCCGTGGTCAACGAGTGCAACAAATCGGTACGATTACAATGGATCAGCTGATGCTAGATATCAGTGCCTTACCAGATATACAAGAAGGTGAAGTAGTCACTTTACTCGGTCAAGACGGTAAACAACAAATATCTGCTGATGATTGGGCAAATCAATTAAACACGATTTCCTGGGAAATCCTCTGCGGTTTCAAACATCGTCTACCTCGTTTAGGTGTAATTTAAGTAGTTATTATCTTGCTATCAAGAATTTTTAATTAAATCAGCAGCTTTTTCAGCAATCATAATAGTAGGAGCATTAGTATTTCCACCAATAATAGATGGCATAATTGATGCATCTACTACTCGCAGTCCTTGAACTCCGTGTACTTGCAGTTGGGAATTAACTACCGCCATAGAATCATTACCCATCTTGCAAGTGCCAACTGGGTGATACAAACTTTCTACAGTGTCTCGAATATAAGCACGTATTTCTTCATCATTCTGTACCTGCAAACCGGGGACTAATTCTTCACCCCGATAAGAATCAAAGGCTGGCATTTTTGCTAACTGACGCGATAGTTTGACACCTGCTACCAAAACTTCTAAATCAGCTTCTTTTTCTAAATAATTTGGTTGAATGATGGGTGCTTCTAAAGGATTAATAGAACGTAAATTAATGCTACCTTTGCTTTGCGGATATAAAAGAGTCGCACCGAAAGTAAATCCATGTCCCTCTGGTCGGATAAAACCGTGATTTAGGAAAAAAACAGGCGCAAAATGAAATTGTAGATCACTTCTTGCTAAGTCAGGATGGATTTTAACAAAACCTCCTGCTTCTGCAACATTTGTGGTCAAAGGGCCATTTTTTAAAACTACATACTTCAGAATATTTCTAAACTTTTCTGCATTTGCGAGAGATATAGATTGTGTACATTTATAGGCAACAGGTACACACAGATGATCTTGTAAATTTTTGCCAACACCAGATAAATTTATGACTACAGGAATCCCCAGAGATTTTAAATTTTCCGCATCTCCAATTCCTGAGAGCATTAATAACTGTGGTGAATTAATCGCACCAGCACTCAAAATAATCTCTTTGGCAATTTTGATTTCATGTCTGACTTGATTATGAATATAGGTTAAACCAAAAACTTTGTTACCTGAAAAATTGATTTTTGTGACTTGGGAATTGGTTTTAATTGTAAGATTGGAACGTCGTAATATTGGCTTCAGATAAGCTGCTGCGACACTGTGACGTCTCCCTTCTTTTTGAGTAACTTGATAGAATCCTACTCCCTCTTGTTTTGCACCATTGAAATCATAATTCAGTGAAAAACCTGCTTGTTGTCCTGCTTTAACAAAGGCATGAGAAAGTAGATTAATACAGCGCTGATTGGTAACGTTGAGAAGTCCATCTACGCCGTGATATGCATTTTTCAGCACATTCTGATTTTCAGCTTGGATGAAGTAGGGAAGTACATCTTTTGCACTCCAGCCTAAATTACCTAATTCCTGCCAATCATCATAGTCACGCCAATTACCACGAATATAAATCATCGCATTAATTGAACTACTTCCACCGATGACTTTGCCACGAGGCCAATATAATTGGCGATTGTTGAGGTGAGACTGTGGTTCTGTGTAATAAGCCCAGTCATATTCTGTTTTAAATAACTTATGAAAACCTGCGGGAATATGAATTTCTTGTTTTTGATCTGAGTTCCCTGCTTCTAACAATAATACTGTTGTGTTTGGGTCTTCAGTGAGGCGATTTGCTAAAACACAACCTGCTGAACCTGCACCAATAATTACATAATCGTACATTATTTTTGTTAATAAGTAAGTCGGTGGAAATAAACCTAACTGTGTTACGAAAAGCAAGCAAGCTCAAAAAGTGCAGACGCGAGGAACATCGCGTCTCTACCAATGACCAATGACAAATGACGACTACAGTTCTCAAAGTAGACGTGGTTTAAATAAACTTTAAGTATTTTTTAACTCCTCTGATACCACATGGAGTGATCCCCAAGTCAAGATAGTAGGGTGATAAAAATACTACTCCTAACACACTAACATTCCAGAAAAGTTATCTCCCTAGAGTCAGCTTTTTCTGGAGCAACCAATCTCTGCAAAATCCACAAAAGGGGGTAAAGTAGTATGCTTTGCGACAGATGTAGGCGTCAGCAAACCTGTTTGCCGATGCTATTTTCCAAAAAAGATCCGCAGTTGCAAAAAATGCTCAAAAATCTGAAAAGATGTGAGTTGCGTATAGTTAAGTAAAACTTAAATCACAGCATGATTGCTGATCTTCGGGTTGCCACACTTCTAAATTATTTTGATAGCATTGCTATCTCATGTAATACTTCCAACAACCGCTGAATTTCTGCCACTGTGTTGTAATGTACTAATCCAACTCGCAACAAACCACCGCTAGCTTCTACTTCTAGCTTTTCAGTCAAGTTTATGGCGTAGAAATTACCATACCAGGTAAAAATACCGCGATCGCCTAAAATTTTTGCCACCATTTGGGGAGATTGTCCCTCTAGTCGAAATGCTACCGTTGGTGTGCGCCAAGCAAAACGTGCTGGATCGGTAATTCCGTAGAGAGTTAAGCCACCAATATCCAAAAGCCCACAAATCAATTGTTTACTGAGTTCTGCTTCATATTGTTGAATAGCTGTCATTGCAGTTACTAAAGCCGTACGCCGATTGGGATAAGATGACGATTTTGCATGTCTGGGGGGACAGCGAAATGTTTCCCATTTGCCCGTATCAGCTTCTAAGAGACTAGAAAGCAACTGACTTTCCACTGAAGGCGAGACATGACAACCGAGTTTTGCCAAATAATTAATCGCCGCCACCATCCCTGCTAAACCTTCGTGGTTTAGTGTACCTGTTTCCCAACGAGCTGGTGTTTCATCAGAAGCGGGGCGGACTTTGTAAGGTTGGAGACGGGCTAAATGTTCGTGTTTCCCGTAGAGAACCCCGACATGAGGCCCAAAAAATTTATAGGCAGAACAGACAAGAAAATCACAATCGAGCGATCGCACATCAATAGGAGCGTGGGGTGCGTAGTGGACTGCATCGACAAAAACTAACGCCCCGACAGTATGGGCAAGTCGGGCGATCGCAGCGATATCATTAATTGTACCGACTGTATTAGAAGCGTACCCAACTGCTACTAGACGTGTGCGATCGCTAATTTGCTGTTCGAGATCGCTCCAGTTGAGAGTACAATCTTCAACATTAATATCAACAAACCGGATAGTTGCACCACGTTCGGCCAATGCAGACCAAGGAGAAACATTAGCATCGTGGTCGAGACGCGTCACAATTATTTCATCACCGGGTTGAATTTCTCGACCAATCGCCCGACTCAATGCATAGGTGAGGGTGGTCATGTTTGCACCGAAGACTACTTCGCTTGGGTGACATCCAAGAAAATCAGCCGCCGCAGTTCGAGCCGAATCAATTAGCGCATCTGTCCGGGTGCTAGTCGCAAAAGTCCCGTGAGCATTAGCATTTGACCTCACCAGATAATCGGCGATCGCATCTATTACTGACCCTGGTACTTGTGTACCTCCCGGCCCATCAAAAAAAATCACAGGTTGGTTGTTAATTTTTTGGGTCAATGCCGGAAACTGAGCAAGTATCCATTCTATATCAAGAGGTGCTTTCATGGCTGACCGACTCCTGGCTTTGAGGCGAAATCAGTTTCCAGTAAACAGTTACCAGTGTTTACTGAATAATGATCAATAACTGGTAATATTTTAACCTCTGCGCCCTTACCATTGCCAGAAATTGCCACGCCCTACAACTCGTTGGGGTTCATACCCAATTCTCGCAGTTTTGCTGCTAAACGTTCAGTTCTTTGACGTTCTTGTTCTACTGGGGTAGCAATCCAATTACCATTGACATCATACCAGCGCAGCCACAAGCGATCGATACCTTGGTAAGTACCCTGCCAAAGCCCCAAACCTAATTCTAAGGTTGGCATCCAAATACGCTGTTCTTCCAAATTTATTTCAGTGTAACGGTCTGCTTGGAGAATAAATGCTCTTAATTTATCTGTGTATCTATCAAAAACTATGTAATAGGGAACACGCAGTATCTGTTCATAAACCTGCCATTTAGTTAGCGGCTGATCTATAGCCCTGAGATTACGTCCTAAATCTTCTTTTTCTGTACCCGGAGAAAGTAGTTCTACCACAACGAAGGGATTGACTCCTTCTTGCCAAACGACGTAACTTAAACGTAGGTCTTTTTCTTCGTATAATCTGGAGACACCAACCACTGCATACCAGTCAGGCCGCTTGTACCATAAGGGATGGCGAGAGTCGTAGTAAAGATTTAAATCACTGGCAACAAAAACTTCATCTGGAGAATAAGTTGGCGGACGAAAGGTTTCCCGTAAAAGTTGGGGTTGATATATATGAAATTCATCAGGCAAACCAGACTCCTCCGGATCTTCACTCTTGAGATCATACATGGTAGGTAGAACTTCTTTTGGCGAAAGCGGAGGATCTATTTGGTACATGATGATAGATTTGTGACCAACTAGATTTAGGTTAGCCAATAGCTGATGTTTTTGCTAGCTATTAGCGTAAAAACAAGGCTGGGACAATTGGAGTTGAGATATTTTTACCAACACACAATTTTAAATTCAAATCTAAATTTAGAGTCTATTACAAATCGCATATCTCCATTTTAGATATAAGAGCAGAAAAACCAATCACACAACTCAAAGAACCTACAACCCAACCTCGCCATTCTGTTAAAGAGTGAATTAGGCCTGCTGCGGGGAAGTGTCCTTGAGGAGCATCTGAACTAAAAGTTAAGTCAGAATAAAACAACCAATCGTCATTTACGCACCAGCCAACATGCTCACAAAATTTACACCATATTTCATAATCAATATCAGTTTGAGCGCCGGCACTTTCCCAAATACTCTTTTGCACACTTAAGCCAAAGCGCCCATGACTGTATTTCAGCCACAATTGGTCTATAGTACAAAGGTCAATGCAGGGAAGTTGATTGATCGATTGAATATTCAGCCAGCCTTGTTTTTCTCTATCTGCTGCCTTGAGCAGTAAAGTGAGAGTTTCTTGGTCTGCTTGTTTCCATTTACCAGCTGCGAGGAAATCTTTTAATCGCTGATAGTTGATTTCTAATGCAGAGCAAAGATGAATATCTTTATCTTTAATATTATCTATGTTATTAATTTTATCGTTTTTAAAGTTGGAATTGAAGACTGAAATATTGTTAAGTTGGAGAAAATTCTCTGTTGTTTGATTGACCTGATTGTGATAATGATTAGTGCTTGTTACTTCTAATGTTTGGAGTGGTAAATTTAACCTTCCATTTTTTTCTAGATAAGAAGTTTGGAGTACAATATTGGTTTGAGAATATAAAAATTCAGACCGCAACTGAGCAATTCTTTGCATTGCTGCGATCACATCTAAATCTGGAGTAGAAGCTATTGTATTCGCCTGCATCCATAGTTGTTCTGCTAGTTCCAGATTGTTGTCAACTTCAGCCTGAAAAGCACTGATTTTGAGTTTAGAAATATCGTCTAAAGTCGCATGTTTTGGTAGAATAATTTGGTGTGACTTGGGTTTTGGTTCAGCAACTATGTAGGGTGTTTGTCGAGCATGTTTATATTGATGAACAAGTTGTGGAACCCGAAAACTGAGATATTGATTCAAACGTTCTATTGTGGCACATTGTCCCTGATTGCCTAAACCTTCCACTAATGCATAGGTAAACACTCCTTGTTTTAACGTCTCAATTTCATAGGAGTATTCATCGAAACTACAGGAAAAAATGCTGGTGAATCCATTTTGAAGTGCCGTTTGTTGAGCTTGTCGCCCAAATTTTTCCCCAAAAGTTTTGTTCTGATGACGACACGCATCAAAGATGAGAATAACATTACCAACTCCACAGCTACGTAAACGTTCAGTCAGATAATTAACGGGAATTGCCGTATTTTCTATATCTTGTAGATTCCCGTCACAGGGCATGAGGTAGTCTTGATTGGCATGTACAATGCCATGACCACTGAAGAAAAACCAAAAGTTATCTCCTGGCTCCAAGCAGGATTTCTCAAAGAAATCCTGTAAAAATTGCAACAAGTTATTCTGAGGAGGGTAAGTAGAAGTCTCCAACCCTTTGGGTGAGTTATCACAGAACAAGCAAACCTGCTCAAAACCAGCTTCATTACAGAGAAATTCCTGCATTAACTGTGCATCTCTCTTGGCATACTTGAGGGGTTGCAGGAACTCATACTGGTTGATACCAATTACCAAGGCCCAGTTTTTTGTCATTTTTTAGTTGTGTGCTTACCACTTGAACTTCAGTGTCATTGCTCGTTGTTATGTCTCTAATTGACAGATAAGTCAACTAAAAATTAGCTCACCCGCCAACAATAACCAAACAGGAGCATAGTTATAAAAGAGACTTTACAGTGAAAGTCTCTACACTAATACGTTAGATATCAGAGTTCTTCAGGACATATGCAAAAAAATTAGATAAATCGAGTACAAGTATCATGCCACTCAATCTATGATTTAATATCACTGCGTTCTACGTAATAAGAACCCAATACCAAAGCATCCATGTTAGTTCTCAAGAAGCATTGAATTGCTTCAGTCGGAGTCCGAACAATGGGTTCATTTTCATTGAGAGACGTATTGAGAACAATAGGAACACCTGTGCGTTGAGCAAAAGTGTTAATTAAGTTCCAATAGAGAGGATTTGTTTGACGACTGACACTTTGTAAACGCCCTGTACGATCAACATGAGTCACAGCAGGAATTAACTCTCTTTTTTCTGGACGAATTTTAAAGACTTTTTCCATGAACGGCGCAGGTTCATCGAGTTCAAAATATTCACCGACTTTTTCTTCTAAGATACTGGGAGCGAAGGGGCGGAACTTTTCCCGGAACTTGATTTTGAGGTTAATGATATCGCGCATATCCAAGCGACGCGGATCAGCAAGGAGAGAACGGTTCCCCAAAGCCCTAGCAGCAAATTCCATTCTGCCTTGGAACCAACCAACTACTTTACCTTCGCACAGAAAATCAACAACTTGGTTGAGTAGGGCTTCTGTTTCTAGGTGTTTGGGTTGCAAGTCATGAGACTGTAATGCTAGCAAGCATTCTTCATCAGTAAATTCCGAACCCCAATAGGCATGATTTAGAACAAAATGACGAGGTTGTTTGAGCATTTGATTCCAAACAAAGAAGGCTGCTCCAATACATGTACCATTGTCAGCAGCGCCCACCGGAATATATACGTTTTTAAAAGGAGTATTTTGAGTAATCTTGCCATTCGCAACAGAGTTCATCGCTA
Source organism: Pelatocladus sp. BLCC-F211 (assembly GCF_041928655.1). Taxonomy (NCBI): domain Bacteria; kingdom Bacillati; phylum Cyanobacteriota; class Cyanophyceae; order Nostocales; family Hapalosiphonaceae; genus Pelatocladus; species Pelatocladus sp. BLCC-F211. Next base: position 39,903 of record NZ_JBHFLM010000242.1, read on the forward strand.
CACCACCTGCTAAACAGAGATTTTCACTCTTGTAGCGATCGCTCAAGCGGTTGATTAAATGAAATATAATTTCTTCGGTGACTGCTTGCACAGATGCTGCAATATTTTGATGTTTTGATGTCACTTCTGACTTGGGTTGTCGCGCTGGGCCTAGTAATTTTTCGAGTTCTGGGCTGTGGAAAGGTTCAACCTGGGGCGCACCATTGTCCCATTTCATGGCGATACCCTGCTCATGATGAGTGAAATAATCTAAGTTCAACTCAAAACTATCGCCTTTGGGATAAATAATTTTCCGGAATGCTTCCAGATATTCTGGTTCCCCGTAAGGTGCTAATCCCATAACTTTATATTCATCACCATAAGCAGGAAAACCTAAATACAGGGTTATGGCATTATAAAGATAACCGATAGAATGAGGATAGTGAGTACGGGAGAAATACTCAAGATGATTGCCTTCGCCTGCACCGGAAAGGGTACTCACAAAATCACCCATCCCGTCAATAGATAAAATAGCAGCTTTTTCAAATGGGGAAACAAAGAAAGTACTGGCTAGGTGGGTTGTGTGGTGTTCTAATGTATGGATAGGAGCGCTAATGTCTTCTAGTTGACAGTGGCAAGCTTCTGCTAACTGTTCCTTGAGACTCGCAGATTTACTTTGTTTACTAAACCGATCCAAAAGTGATGATAGAGAAGGACGTTGTTGCAGGGTGAATAGTAATTTGCGGTTGAGGTTGGCTTTGGGGTTGAAAGAGACAGCAACATGATCTAAGTCTGCTGCACTAATACCACCCACTTGCAAACAGTAGCGGATAGATTGAGCCGGGAACCCAGCCCAATGTTTAATCCGGGTGAACCGTTCTTCTTCGACTACAGCAATAAGTTGACCGTTTTGAATCAAGCAAGCTGATGCATCACCGTGATAAGCGTTAATTCCAAGAATGTTCATGTGAGTTTTACTTTGATTTATAGATGAGTTAGAAAATTTGAAAGTTATTTTTGCTTAATAACGAACTACATCAGATTTAAGGCTAGCTCCTGTGTAACCTGTGATCATCCAAAAAAAGGAGCGACCAATATCACGAAGAATAGGAAATATAGGTTCTTTTTGTTGGTTGGATGGAACAGAAAGTGGAGTAAAGGCAATTCCTTGGCTACCGAGGATGATAGTGGCGATCGCTTTGGCTCTGGGCATGTGATAGTCTGAGGTAATTAAAAACAGATGTTGAATTCTGTGTTTTTGGAAATCTGAGATGAGTGTAGTAAAGTTAGTGACGGTGTCAGTAGCACGGTAATCTAGATAAACACGCTGATCTGGGATATTTGCATCTCGAAAAATTTGATGTGCCTTATTAGGATTAATATTAGGAGAAGAAACCCAAATTTCTAGGGATGGATACCACTGAGCAAATTCAGCAGTAAATGTTTCCCTTTCTCCCAGTGAAGTACCACCAAGCATGAGAATAGCTTGGGGTTGAGGAGCTTGGTAAGAAGCGATCGCCAAACGAATAGGAATTATGCTAAACAGGGTGAGACTAAAACCTATGAAAGCCAAAATCCAATATTTTTTGAGTTGAGGATGCAACCGTTTCAATGGTTTCCTCCTATGTTTTTTCACTCCCAGTGTGTAGATAGGAACCAGAATATTTTCAGATTTTCTATATAACAGTAGAGTTAATCCAGCAGTAGTTGTTGAATATATATAGGGAGGATTACTCGGCTTGTGAAAACTGTTTGATTGGATAAGGTCGAGTTTAGAAAAAAAGTAGACTAGAAGGCTTTTTTAGATTGAATTTAGTTTTTCAGCCATATATCCACCAACAGCATCTTCCGAACATTTGGTTTTCCACCAATCTAATGATTGTTCATGCATTTTTTGCATCAAATTTTCATCATCTTTCAACTTGATCAGTATATTTTCTAATTCATCCCATTTACTCAGTTCAATATAAGGCGCTCCATTATAAAACCAATGAGAAGGTAATTTCTCTGATATGATAATACAGCCATACCTTAATGCTTCAAAAAAACGAAATGTTTCTGGGGAGCTACCTCTAGGAACTAAGCAAATTTTAGTATTCATTAATTTTTCCGAGTATACTTTCGCTGCGTCATGTCTTGTACCTTGAAAACCAAAACTCGGTTGAATTAATAATTCAATTTTTAAATCAACATCCTTTTCTTGTATTTTATATATTTTTGATATCATTTGCTGTCTAGAGACAGCTTTGGCGCTTAAAACACGCTTTAGAAAAGACTCTTTATGAGATGCTTCCAGCGTTAGACTTCCAGCAAAAAAAACATCATATAAACGTTCTTTTATATCTTTAACTGGAAGTTCTATTTGATTGTAGTATCCCAAAGGGATCTCATATATATATGGATGTTTTAACACACCTAAATATATATTTTTAAATTTATACAGTCTATATTGTAATCTTCTTGGTAAAGAAGCGGCATAATTTCTGAAGAATTGGATGAATGAAATGATATTAAGATATGAAGGATTAAGTAGTGGGTTACACCCAAGCATTGGACGTGTGCCATAACATTTAAATATGGCTTTCACTTTCTGAAAATACTTTGGTATGCGACACCACTCGTCTCCTAGAACTATCGCAACAACATTTTGCCCATAAGAAGGAAGCTGATTAATGTCCCAGGTAAGGTAGAAGGTTAAATCTTTCACCTTCAAATCCTTTTCCATAGCTTTAAAAACTTTGCCAAAATAAACACAATCAACAGGGAAGGTTTCATCAGCATCTGATATATTCCAGGGAATTGGATTTAGAGATGATTGACAAATAAAGTATTGATTGGTTCTTGTTATATACATATGTGTTTTGCAAATACTAAAGATAAATTTTTCTTCCGTAGATTTTCGTTTTAGACAACCTGCGGAAGCTATTCAAGCTAGAAGAGTATGTGATCAATTAAACGACGATGATATAAAAATATAACTCTTCCACCACCCTTACACCCCTACACCCCTACACCCATTTTCAAGACAGTGTATGCTCAGTTTTATTGAGATAAACTAATCATTTTTATCTCTTTCATAAAGGACAGCATGAGCATCTTTTTTGGGTCTGATTGTGCGAACGATTGTACGAACAAGATTGTCTACTGGATAGAGAACTTTATTAACTACTTCATTCTTGCGACCACGAAAAGAAGTTACGTGATAATAGTCTGTGCCATCTGGAGATTCTTCAGTGAAGTAGTAAATATTGATAGATTTGCGAGTATCGCCATCGGGTGTATTTACGCGACGATGACCATGCCAAGATTGCTTATCGGTGGCAAAAAGCATCATCCGATTAAAAATGGGCAGTATAGCCACAGATTCAGACATATCTGGAGACCATAGTTCTAAGTGACCACCTTTTTCTTCTGTCCAGTTAGGATTTAGATAAACTAGTATGTTGAGGCGGCGATACCAGGGTTCAGCAGGGTGAGAGCTATTATCAATATGAACATTCAGGAAACTACCGTTAGTACCCTGAGCAAGTCCGGATGCATACAATTTTGGATCGGCGTATAAGTTAGGAATATCAGTAATTTTCGTCAGTATTTGCAAGAGGCGTTGCGATTGGAGATGCTCAAAAATTATCTTGCTAAATATGGGATCAAATTTACTAATGTCAGGATCTTGGGCTTTATACTGCCTGATATCTTTGAGCTTGTCCATTTCTTCCATTTTTGGGAAGACTTGGTAGGCTTGCATTGCTACTTCTGGATCTAAAAAACCATCAATGATTAAATGTCTGTGGGGTTTAGCTTCACGAAATTTTTGGGCATACTCATCAATGCGGCTTTCCAAGAGTTCGTAATTAATCATTTCTGACTCCTTTTTTTTGATTAACTGCTACTTATTTATGAATAGACTTTTGAGCAAGGATAGATTGATAAGCGGTGCTTAAATTTTGAGCGATCGCATTCCAAGAGTATCGATTATTTGCCAGATTTTGACCGTTTTTACCTAGTTGTTGCCGTAGTTCTGGAGATTTGAGCAATTGAGTGATCGCATTTGCTAGAGTATCCTCTTCTCCCTCTACAACTAGTCCAGCTCTGGCTTCGGCAATTTCCGGAGCTATTTGCACACCAGGAGTAACGATTACTGGCAATCCTACTGCCATAGCTTCTGCTACTGCTATGCCAAAGTTTTCAGAAAACGAAGGCAAGACAAAGATATCGCAGCCTTGGAGTAGTAATTGTTTATTATCACCCGTGACGAAACCAGTAAATGAAGTTTGAGAACTTAAACCAAGGGATGCTATTAAATTTTTTAGATCGTCAATATAGTCTGGCTCTCCTGAGCCAGCTAAGATGAGATGAAAATTATAATCTTGAGCAGCTAATTGACCGAGCGATCGCACCAGTAAATCGGGACGCTTTTTGTAGTGAAGGCGAGAAAGAAACAACACTACAGGTGTATCAGTGGGAATTTCGTAAAGATAGTGAAGCTTTTGCTTGGCATCTGGCAAATAAATTGGTTGATTTACTCCTAAAGGTAAGGTAATAGTAGGAGTCTTAATGCCAAAGTTACGAACATCTTCAGCTTCACTAGCTGAGGTGCAATGAATAGCAGCGGCATTGTTCAGATTATGTCGCTCGATTAGCAGACTATATAACTGTTTTTTCAAGCGGCTCTGAGTTAATCCCCAAGGAGCCAGCTGGCCTATTGTCCGGACTACATAAGGAACTCCTTGCCATCGAGCGAATATCCCAGCACAGGTAGAAGCATAGGAGAAAATATAGTGAGTTTCTATGAGGTCATAGTCTTTGACATGTTGCCAAAGCCATCGAGTCAAATCTGTAGAAAATATAAACCCTTTATCCGCACCTACAGAAAAGGCGAACCTTTGAATTTGTGGAGAAAACTTAGAGAAAAACCAAACTGGTACTCCTTCATACTCAATTCGTTGGTTAAAAGGAACATCTAGCACATATGGACCATTGTCGTTGATTGTGGCAATTTCAGTATCGACCCCACACTCTCGTAATGCCTTAACCATTGCTAAGACAGCTTTACTCGGACCACCTCGCTTAGGACCTATCGAGGGAATCACATGCAGAATTTTCATCGTGAAATAGTCCTCCACCAATGCTGGAGAATTGCTATGCTCCAGCGACGATACCAGGGTTTTAAGGGAATATTAGCAGGGCAATTAATCTCCTGGAAATAGTCCTGCCATTCTGCTTGCATCCAACGCTCATAAGGGAAAAAGAATCCTTGTTTGGGACGATTAACAATCCAGTCGGGTATTTCAGGAACAGCTTTAATCAGGAGTTGTTTGCCAGGAGCTAGACGCAAATTGCTAGGAATACAGGCAATTGTTTCTAGCAGGTTATGATCTACAAGAGGAACTCGCAACTCGAGTCCCCAAACCATGCTCATAACGTCACTATCTCTCAGTAACTGATTTCGCATGTAGTGGCTAATTTCCATGTAGCTAATTTCATCTTCCAAAGAAGGTGGACTATTACTTTCTATGTAAGGGCTGTTACGAGAGGGTAGTTCCCGGTCCGGAAAGTAAGACTTCACGATCTGACAAGCTTCCCAATGGGAGAAAATGCCTCGGAAACTGCGATATGCAACGACAGGACTGGGAAATTGCTGTAAAAAATCTCCTAACCGCCGAACCTGTGTTGACCTTCCCCAGCGTTCTAAGCCGATACCAATAGAAGCAACTAATGGTTTAAGTGGCTGCAACTGCTGACCGAAGTGAACCATTCGCGGCACTTTTTGAAACGATCTATAGCCACCAAACAGCTCATCGCCACCTAACCCGGATAACACAACTTTCATTCCGGATTTATGGGCAATCTGAGACACGCAAAATGTATTAAAGCCATCAATACTGGGCTGATCGATCGCAGCTAAATATTGGGGCAGTAGCGATCGCCCCATAGAAGCCGTGATTTTGTACTCAGTATGTTCGGTGTTAAATTTATTTGCTACCTTTTGAGCCAAGTCCCCCTCATTCCATTCTGATTCCTCAAAGGCTATGGAGTATGTATTTAATGAACCAGATTGAATTTGACGGGAAAGGGCAACAACGGCAGTAGAATCAATGCCGCCACTTAGGAAAACTCCTACCGGAACATCACTAACAAAGTGATGCTCAATTGAATCGAGGAGTGCTTTGCGAACCATTGTAATTGCCTCTGGGGCAGCTATCGATTCGGCTGCAAAGGCTATTTGCCAATACCGTGACTGGTGAACTTTTCCTGCTTGCCAAAACAACCAGTTTCCTGCTTCCAACATGCAAATATTTTCAATCAGTGTTAGAGGTTCAGGAACCGAGCCACTGGTCAAATAGCCATACAATCCTTCTTGACTTAAGCAAATTTTAGGAAGACCAGAGGCTAAAAGTGACCTTAATTCAGAGGCAAATATTAATGTTGAACCTGAGTGCCAGTAATAGAGAGGTTTGATACCCAGAGGATCGCGTGCTAGAAAGCAGGTTTTTTCTAGGTCATCCCAAATAGCAAAGGCAAACATTCCTCGCAGCTGTTTAACACAGTCTGTGCCAATGCGCTGATAGAGCTTGAGGATGACTTCGGTATCAGTTTGAGAGTAAAATTGTTCTCCTTGGGCTTCTAGTTCAGATCGTAACTGATGAAAATTGTATATTTCTCCATTAAATGTAATCCAGTAGCGTCCATCTGGTGTGGACATGGGTTGGTGTCCCGCAGGACTTAGATCCAAGATTGATAAACGAGTATGAGCAAAAGCTGCTTGACGATCTTTTGCAATGTACACTCCCTGATCGTCTGGTCCTCGATGCTGTAATGCTTTTTGCATCGACACAATCAAGTGTTCCAGATTATTTTGGTAGGATTCAGTTGTAAGAATGCCTGCAATACCGCACATTTATATATATTCAAAGTAGTGTTCTAGGTAACTGCCAAGAGTTTGTTGAAAACTTTTAAAGCCAAATCTCTCAATCACTTTCTGTCGGAGTAACTCTGGTTGATATAATATGGGATTTGGATACTGGCCCTGTAATATTTGAATTAGAGTTTGGGCGATCGCTTCTGTATTATCTGGATCGACAAGCGCCCCTAGTTCTCCATTACACAGTGCGTCTAGTGTTCCATCTCGATTACCTCCAAGTGTAGGCTTTCCACAGGCTAGTGCCTCTAAATACACGATACCAAACCCTTCACCTTTACTTGGCATTGCAAAGACATCACACAGATTATAGTGGTCGCTCAATTCTTCATCAGGGACGTACCCAGCTAAGGTTACACAGTCTTGGAGTTGAAGTTTGGAAATTAACTCTTCAATGCGTGATTGGTCATCTCCTTTACCTACTAGAAGATAATGAACATTAGGGATAGTTTGACGAATTTGGGGTAAAGCTGTCAGAATTTTGTCGTAGCCCTTGTACTGTTCTGATTTGGAAAGTCTAGCAACAGTGAGGATAATCGGTTGTTCAGCGTTCAACCCATATCTTTTGAGGAGGACAGAAGACTTAGTCTTTATTCTCAAACGATTGGCGTCGAATGTATTGGGTAAAACTAAAACTTGACCTGGGTTAAAGCCTTGCTTCAGGAGGCGATCGCGAGTGTAGTTGCTCACTGCTAAGATGCGATCGGCATTTTGGAGAGCAACCTTTAGAGTAGAAGGTTCAATATCCCAAGCTTCTATACCGTGGGCAACTGTCCAGTAAGGTATACCAGTTAGACGTTTCAGTAAATAGGCTGCAACTGTGAAGTTGAGATGAGAGGTGATAACCAGGTTAGGGCGTTGCCAAAACCCATGTCCTATTATTTGGGTGGCAAAGGCAAGTGTCCGTAAAGTTATATGCCAATTTCCTGCAACGTGAAATCTGGTATTTCTTATAAAAGAAGAATTTGGTGAACAGTAAGTATCGTGCTTGAGAAAAACATCATACTCAATATGAGGATATAAGCTCTGTAATGCTTCAAGTAAAAAGGCTGAGTAGACTTGTATTCCACCTTTAAATTCAAAAATATTAGGAAACCAAAGGTATAAATTTTGATATTTTTTTCGCTGTAATTGGCAATATCCCATATATAAATAATAACTTCAATACTTTGTTTTTGTTACTAATTAAATTATATAATAAATATTTTTATCTAATTTTTACTTAATATTTAGTTTAAATAAATTCTGTTGATATAAGAATCAAATTTATTTTTATCTAGGCAATACAATAAAGGTTTTTTAGGTGCATAAGGTAAAGGAAATAGGCTGTAAGTCACTGCAATAATCAAGCGATGGTTCTTGGTAGGAATAAGACTTCTGTGTAATACATAAGTATTTTCAAGCCAAGCCAAGCCAGCCTTACCAGTGAGTTTTATTAGGTTATCTGCAACAGGGAAATTAGTATTATTGATATCTAGGAATCTCTCTCTAAAAGGAAGCAACCACTTATGAGATTTTTTTATATATGCATGAGGAGCAGAATCTTCATCTACGTCAGTTAAATAGATAAATAACTTAATTTCTGACCAGTCATCTATATCTCTATGAAATTCATCTGGATTTGTAATGTCTCTTTTTTCTAAATTTGCCTTGAAATCAAAACCCTGCAATAGCCACCAAATTTGAATGAGAGAAATGGTTGGCTTTGCTCCAAATAAACATTCAATTGTAGTTAATATTTTCCAATTATTGACTAAATCCAATAGATGCGGTACATCAACAATATCTTCAGGCTTATAATAGCAGTGTAAGCAGGATTTAGGAACATATTCTGGAGAATTAAATCCTTCCTCTCCTGGATATTTAGGATCAAAACAAAACTTTGTAGCAAGATATGCTCGCATTTCTTTAATCTCGCTTTCTGTCACAAAGTTATCTAATATGAATAGTCCATCTTTTTGTAAGACTTGAATCATTTTTTGAATTTCTGTAGTAGTTTTAAGAATTGAGCTTTTTGGCAAAAAATAAGATAAAAAACGTGTGACAAATCTACGGTGATTAGGATTATAACTAATTCTTTGAATATAAAATAAAATCCATCGGTAATCTGTAATACCTTGTTTAATTAGTCGGATGTATCTGGCAAAATTTATTTTCATTGCCTAACCCTTTATTTATTAGATAATCAATGATTATGATAAGCATAATAATACTAGCTCATTCCTACTTAACTTATGCTCTTACTAATAATTAAGATAAGGTTATAAAATTTCAACAACTTGCTAATATCATTTTAATTTTACTGCCCAATTTCTTGCGATATAAATCCCAAGTTAACTGTTCAGCTTTACGACGCGCGGCTCTTCCCATTTCAGCTAATTCTTGCGGATGGCAGTAGCACCACTCTAATTTTTCCTTAAGAGCTTCTACATCCCGAATTTGGATAATAAAGCCTTCAACACCATCTGTAATAATATCAGGGCCAGCTGTGTTAGTTGTAGTAATTATAGGAATACCACAGGCCATTGCCTCTAAAAGTACCAATCCAAATCCTTCCAAGAGGGAAGGAAAAACTAAAACATTGGCACTACTGTAATATTCATTTAACGAAGCATGAGGGACTGATGGCACATAGCGAAAAATATCCCTGTATTGAGAAAGCCAATTTTTGGGAAATTCATTAATCCCAACTAATAATAACTCTGCCTCAGATAGTTGTAGCTCTTGCCAAGCTTTTAATAAGTAGTGAATTCCTTTTCCAGGGGCTACACGACCAACAAATAGGGTACGAAAAACTTGATCAGTTTTTGTTTGTGGTTGGAAATATTGAATCGGTGAACCATAGGGAATCACGCTGATTTTTTCTGGTTGTACACCTACATCCAAGAGTGATTTTCTAGTAAAAGAAGATGCTACAAATATATGGTCTGCTAATTGAATTTCTTGCTCCTTACGCTCGATTTTCCAAGTCGGTTCCTGAACTGCCTGCAATGCAGAAGCCAAATCTGGAAACTTATTAGCTTCTTGTGTTTGAATCTCTTGATTTTTGCGATAGAAGGGAATGGGCAAATCGTACAAACAAATAACACCGTGTTGTTTGGCAGCTTGGAATGTACTTGCAGCTCCATCTTCGTAAGCATAAACGGCAGTCAGAGATTCTAAATGGTACTTGGCAACATGGTCATCCAATGCAGCATATACCCAATCAACCAATTGTTGTTGTCTTAACCCTAAACGCTCACTCAGACCAGTTTTAACAAGTGCTATCTTGATTATTTCTCGCCAAGGATGGGTTCGCATTTGCACACTGTTGGGAGAAACCCATGTCCGCCGCCCTAATTCATCAGTTATACGCTTGCTGATGTTCTTGGGCAGTAGATTTAGGTAGCAGGACACAGAACTGTTTGGATCATAGGCAATCGTTGTAATCACTTCATAAAGTAAATTAGCTTCCGACAAAGCAAGTGCTGCTTCACGGGAATTTGGATTACCTGTAGGGTGAATCAGGGAAATATGCATTTTGTTGTAATAATTGCTGTTGTTGATACCAGTTTTCTACTTGCTCCAATTGAGGTAATAAGAATATAAAACCAGTAAAAAACCAGTAGTAAAGTGAAAAAGCATAGTTAAAAACCAATGGACCATTGAACTGAATAGCTTGAAATAGGAAAGCAGTAAGTGCTAATTGACGTAGGAATGGTCTTTGCAGATTTAAGTAAACATTCCAAAGAGCTATTGCAGTACTAGCTCTCAGTCCATACCAAAAAAGAAAACCAAAAGGACCTAATTCTAGAGTAACTCTGCCCAGTTCTGATTCATAAGCCACAGGAATTACTTCCCCAGGTGGTAACTTTAATATATTACGAAGCATTGGTGTTGCCTGATGCGTTGCTCCCGTACCGTAGCCATAAAGTCCTGTATACTTAATAAACTCAAGAGGTTCAAGGTAACTGCCCGAAACACGGCTTGACACATCTTGATTACCAGTTGTACGTAGCCAAAAAGCATCGATTGCGGGACGAAACCAGATAGAGGCAGCAATGACAACAATGATTGCTGGCACTAAAAACTTCTTGAACGAATGCAATGTACTTGTGGGTTTGCTAAGAAATTGAATGCCAAAATAACCTAATAACATTAAAACTTGAAGAAAAACAGTGCTGCGAGAGCCAGTCATTAACGAGTTAACTAACACCAATAGTAATTCAACAATAGTTAGCCAATGCCACAACTTTGACTGGTTTCTAAAAACCATCGGTATGGTTAAACCAAAGCAGGCTGCTAAGTATATTCCATAAGTACTAATGTAGGAAAAAGTGCCTGTAATCCGAACACTGTTATTATCTTCACTGCCAAATGTTGCTACACCTTGATCTGTACCAGGAGTATAAACGTTAAGAGGACTGGAAGCAGGGCTAAAGAACTGTACAATACCTAAAATACCAACAGGTATTAATAACAATAAATGCGATCGCAAGAATTTATATAGCTCTTCCTCTGATTGGAATAGATTGGGCAGCATCCAAATTAAAGGAATATAAAAGAGGTAAGCTTTTAATCCAAACAATGCAACTAGAGGTGAACCTAAACTGGGATTGAAAGACTCATATATACACCATACGGCAACAAAAATAATTAAAACTGTGACGATACGATTTTTAGTCAATAATGGTCTTTGAGAATTTGAGAAAACATAGTAACGAAGGTAAGCACCTAAAAGAACTAAATCTTTCAAAAAATAAATAAAATCACTCGCTTGAGGTAAAATCCATTTTCGTAGTACACCTTCAATAACTAGAATTAAAAAAACAGTTTTAACTGCACTACGCCAGTTGAGTCTTAAAAGATAATTTATATAAAATACAATTATACAAATAGGTATTATATAAAATAATATGTTCAATTTATTTGCCTTTTATAATCTATTTTTTCTTAACATAAGAACATTACTGACAAACAAGACTAAAAATTTTTAATATTTATGATTTTAATCTCTTAAGAGAGAGAAATTGATTTTATTACACAGTGTACGATTCTCTACTAAAGTCATAAAATACTTATGGCTTTTCATTACTCTAACATGCCGAAATAAGACTGCTAAGGGATTTGTACCTTTTGACATTAACCATATCATCCAGCCAATTGCTTTCAGCATACTGAATATTGATGTTAGATTGAGAAATTCATGAAGTGCAACACGGGCTTCATCTAGATTGCCATCGTACTCTTGTTGAATAGGAAAGTCATGGAATATGGGTAAATTTATCCCATGGATTCCACTAACTTGGTTTTTCCCTATTTGAATTCTTTCTAGAGAGCTAATCTCAATGTGCAATAAATCATGTAATGTGAGATGGCAACCTCTTACTTTGACAAAGTAATCTCCTACCTTAACAGATTCTTGTCCACGCCTACCAAGTAATTCCTTGAACGATGCTCCTATTGTAATTTCAGAAGGACATAGTAATAAAACTATAGAAAATACCATAATTTTCTATTATATAAAGTTATTTTACTAAAGAAATTGGCTGAATAGCTTGATCAAATACTTGTAAGTAGGCTTTTGCTACATCTGCTTGACGATGTCGGCAGAGGTGTAAGGCTGCTTTTTCTCGATACTGAACCAACTTACTATTATCAGTTAGTAAATTACTCAGCACTTGAGTCAAGGCTTGAACATCACCATTAGGAAAAGTAACCCCACAAGGACCAATTGCTTCTTTTAAACCTCCACCCTCTGAACCTACAACTACACAACCACAGGCAATACCTTCCAACGCCACAACTCCAAACGGTTCTTGCCAGCGAGATGGTACTACCAAAATTTGATGAGCATTTAATAATTTAGCTAATTCATTTTCGACTTTCACACCAACAAAATTTACTTGATTGACTATATCTAAGTCCTTAACATGTTGACGTAATTTAGATTCTTCTGGACCACTGCCTACTATAGTCAATTTGGGAGTAATTCCAATAGTTTTGAGATTAGCCAAAGCCTCTAATAATAAGTCTGCTCCCTTGTCAGAGACTAACCGTCCTAAGAAAACAAGTTCTTTGTCACGAGAAATTTCTGGTATATCGTAGAATATGTCTTCCCGATAAGGATTAGGAATAACTGTTGATGGGGTTGAGACGTGATCAGCAACAGCCTGACTAACTGAAATACCAGTAGCGAAGCGAATAGCAAAATGTTTTAAATGGTCTTGCCAGCCTAAATTGTTATCGGTGCGAGTGTACCAACCGTTGTGCGCTACAACCCAAGGTTTGCGACTAATAAGCAAGGGCCAAATTCCTTTGAGACTAATGTTGGGTTGGAAATAAACATCACACCAATTAGTTAGTTTTAATAGTTGATTGGGGCGAGGTTGCCGGATAACTTCAAAAGGGAAAATTTTTGAATCTGTTGCTGGTGTTTGGGAGACTAGTTTTACTTCATGCCCTTGATAGAAAAACTCGTGAGCTAGTATAGAGACAACAGTCTCTAGTCCACCTATACTTGGATAAAACACTGGGGAATAAATAAGTATATTCATCTAGTATTAACATCAGGTTATTTCATCTATTTAAATGAGGCTCTAATTTAGAATATTGAAATGTGATTTAACAATGAATTTGTAGGCTTAAAAAAGAAAATTTTTTAGAATATTTCAATCATTCATTCTTAATCAATCTTGACCATAAAGTGAATTCCATCCTCGCTTTTGCATACGCTTCATTGCACGAGATGGATCTGTTGTTGCCAAGTAACTAGGTGCTTCCCAATATTGTGAACAACCAACCCGATTCATCATTGGTGGCTGAAGCAGTGGTCCCCAAAATCCTTTGCAAATTCTGAATATAGTATATCCATTTTCTTCTAAAAATTTAGTTACATTACTAGGATAACTTGCATGTTCTTCAAAAACAATGTCGCGAATTTGCTGTTGATTTATTAACTTCCTAGCACCTTTTAGTACTTCTAATTCGTGGCCTTCAACATCAATTTTAATAACACTTATATTTTCTATATTTTGATGATTTTTTATGAATTCATCGAGAGAGTTTAATGTCACTGTATATGTTGGTGAAGAATTGTCATGATTATAAATGCAAGCGTCATTTGACAATGGAAAAAGTGCAGCTGTTCCCCTGTTTTCTAGAAAATCGGCAGGAATTTTGAGTACTCCATCACCCGATTTGTTTGACAATGCTATTCTGTAGGTATTTATTTGATGCCATCCCATACTAGCTTGCCAAATTCTAATATTTTCAGTTAACTCTTCATATACTTCTGGATGTGGCTCAAAACAATAAACGCTACCTGTTTCTCCTACTTGTTTTGCCATAATACTGGTCATATAACCAATATTGCTACCAATGTCGATAGTGGTTTCACCTCGATCAATCAATCTCCAAAGTACTTCTGTTACACTCAAGTCATAGATTCCTATTAACCATATTGACCGTCCAATTTGCTCATGTGGACGAATTCTAATTTTAATATTCCAAGGGAGTAGTACATTTTCAAACTCATTTTCGCCACTGTCAAACGAATGCATAATACGACGATATATTTGAATTGGTCTCAAAATATATTCTGGTCTTCGTAAATAACTGATTAATTTCATATTGATTTTTTTTAGTTGATTTATTCTTATTGTTTTCATCCTATTTATGATTACTGTAAAATTTTTTAAACTTTCCTATCACAAGTTTTTTCTAGAGCTTGCACTAGACATTCTATATTTTGGTAAGGCGACCAAGTCTCCATACGTTTAGCAGCAGCAGTACTCATCTTTTTCAAATTCTCAGGATCGGTAAGAAGTCTTTGGAAAATTTCTGCTAAAGCATCTACGTCACCACAGGAATAAACAAGTCCTGTTTCACCATTTTCGACAAGATCGTAGCGAGCGCCGACGCGATCGCTCACTACCACAGGACAACCACAGAGCATCGCCTCATTTACAACAACACCAAAAGGTTCGTACTCTGATGGAAAAACGAACAAATCAGCAGAGCGATAAACTGAGGGTAACTGAGACTGATTGACAAAACCAAGGAACCTGACTCGCTCTGCTACGCCTAAAGATTTCGCTTCTGCTTCTAATTCTGACCGCAATGGACCTTCACCAGCAAATACTAGATAGCTCTCTAAGACATTTGCTTTGGCAAATGCTCGTAAAGCATCCTGTGGACGTTTCCACGGTTGAAGTTTAGCGCAGAAAAGTATAACTGGGGCATTTTCTGGAATATTCCACTCCTGGCGCACAACAGTTCTATTTACCTGTTTTGCTTGAGCTATCCACCATTCATTATCAACAACATAAGGAGTCAGTTGTATCCTTTGTTCGGGAATCCCCAAAGAATGAATGAATTTGACACCTCCAGATGAGGGGACAATAACAGTATCTGCAAGACCAAAGATCCAAGGTAATAGTAACTTTTTCAGATGGACTTTCCAGCCTGAGCCATCTCTGGGACTTAACTCATGAGCATCTGTACCAAATAGTAAAGCAGTTCCACTGATTTTTGCTGCTGCTGCTGCAATCCAAAAAGTTGCATAGGCATAGCCTGTGTAGGCGACTACAGCATCAAATCCGCCAGTGCGTATTTTTTCCCATAAATCTAAATTGATTAGTCCGAAAAAGCTATGTAAGCCACATTTCGGAGATTGATTAGGAATTTGAATCCAGGGATAGCCATCCAAAAGTGGTATATCCCATTTTACTTCTATACCAAATTCTGAATCTACTCCTGCTTCAGCGCCTTGTAAACTACAATAAGCTACTAGAATATCCAGCTTTGGATGTTGTGCCATTAACCGAAAAAGTGGGGCAGAATACTGAACAGGATGAGAAGCTACAAATAAAACTTTATATTTACGATCATTCATTGTTTTAGTCCTCCTCAGACTAGTGGCGATCGCCCCCAGCAACATAATGAAAGAAGCACATTTTTCTGGAGTTCTAAAACCCTTGCTGTATCAGGATTATAAAATGTGCATCTTAATAATCATCTCAATTTGGAGTAGCAATCACATTGTAACCATTACCAATAAGTGACCAATTAATATTATTATATAAGTTAGTTTTATAATTAAATCGCTCCAAAATTTCTAACGTTTTATGTGTTGATTCTATATAATCGCCACCCATTTCTATATAAATAAAAGGCCTGTAAGTTTTTATCAACTTTTCTGCTCCTAAAAGAACATATGGTTCAAAACCTTCAGTATCTATTTTCAAAAAATTAATTCCATACTTATTGAGCTTTTCCACATTATCTAAAGGAACAATCTCTACAATTTCTGTATTGCTAGTACTCGATTCTTTCAAAAGAGAACTATTCCCGCTAGAATTATTCACTTTGTTTAATTTCAATTTGCATGATTGTTCTCCACATCCAAAATTGAAAGGAATAGCTTGACTTAAATTATTCAATTTAATTGTCTTAATTAACTTCTCATAAATATATTTTGAAGGTTCAAAACAGAAAACTTTACCCCTTTCTCCAACTATTGAGGAAAACATGGTAGTAGTAAATCCCATATTTGCACCAACATCAACAACCGTATCTTCTTTTTTTATATATTTCAAAAATATTGGCATTTCATTTGCGTAATATTTTAGACAATTTTGGTGATAATAAATTTCTTGAGCATCACCGTCATCTGTAAATATTAATTTTATCCAAGAATAGTCTACATAGTTAATTCCATCAAACTCTAATCTTTCTTTTCTTAATTTTCTTAGACAAGAGGTGTACGATAAACTTCTTTCAGCTTTTTTTATTAATCTTGTAACTAAATTCATACTTCACCTTATAAAAATAGTTTGACAACCTTGTAAACTACAGTAAGCTACTAAAATATCCAGGTTTAGATGTTGTGCCATCAACCGGAAAAATGGGGCAGAATACCGAACAGGATGAGAAGCTACAAATCAAACTTTATATTTGCGAGTAGGCAGTTAGCAAAAACTTTGGCTTGTGCAGACAGGTTGTGAGTTTGATACCAGGTATAGGCATTATCAGCAATTTCCTGCCCCACATCCAGGTATAACTGCCTACTTTGATCACCAGTAGACCAATAATGCTTACCACCTTGGAGGCCATCAATCGGAACCGTGCTGGAAGAAACCATGCAAGGAATCAGCTTGTGAGCACAATAAGCAGCGAAAATAGTTGATTTTGCTAAATATGTTGGTGGGGGAACATTTAAAAAACCTGCGATCGAATCGAGCAGAATTTTGCTCACCTGTGTTGCTTCAACCACGCCCTTTTCCACGATTGGAATACCATTAATTTCAGATAGCCCTAAACCAGTAGAAACGCCAATATCACATATTTCTATGATTTTCAGACTCTGGCAGATTTGCTCCAAAGCTTTGTGACATTGCTGATAAACTTGTGTTCTGCTGTTACGATGTCCAAACACCACGAGTCGGCGAGTACGTTTTGCTAGGGGTAGGAGATACTCTGGTTCACCAATATTAGAAAAAACAGGGACTGAAGTAATAGAGTTTTGTTTAACCCGTGCTAGTTTATATAGAGTTTCGGCATAACTTACTTTGCTAGTCAGGCTGCGATCGCTTAATTTAAGCAACCGACCTGCCAAATTTTGCTGCAAGGGAGATAACCAGAAAGCACTCGTCCAAGGTGATCCAGAAGCATACACTTCATGGAACATTGTTACTAACTGGGAGTTGGGATGTTTAGCTTTCCAACGTTCTAAACCTTGAACCAACCAAACCGGACAGCCTTTCTTGGCATACCCATAGCCTACATAATGTAGTAAAATCGGGACTGTGGACGCTGAAATTGATTGATTACTGTCAGAAGATAATAGAGATAGCAATGCTTCAGCAGAGTCAGTATCCACTTTTTGGATAGAAAAATCTTCGATTGCAGTATCACCCTGCCAGTTGCGATCGCCAACAATAAAGGTTGTTTCTATTTCGTAATCTTTCCGTAACTGACGCGCTAAATTCAGAGCATAATCCCCTAAACCATTAATAAATGGTGGTAATTGAGGAACAATTTGAATAATTTTAAGGTGCTGATTTATTTCCTTCACTTACTACCTTATATATCTTGAGAAAATTACTTTATTGATTAAATATTGAGCCTTGTTAAAACTAATCAATTAGTGAAGTTTTTAGTGACAATCATCAAAAAATGTTGTCAATTTTATAAATTTTCCCTAATTTTTTAAATTTTGTTTAACTGGCTGGTTTTAACTCAATAGGTTTTCTCAACACAAGTCCTCTTATGATTACTTTGCAGTGCCAAATAGTAAGACCAGTTCTAGAGCGAAGAGCAGCTAAAATGATTCTTATGCAAGCTAATAGTACTTTTCCCCATTTATCTTTAAGCAAAGCAGCTTCCATTTCGTCATAATATGCAATAGCGCGATAATCTCTACTAATTTTTTCTAAGGTATATGAATCAACCCAGAAAGGAGGGTTTTGTGACATTGATAGAAGTTGGTCAGCTAAAGTATGCGTTACTCTAGCTAAATAAGAATATTGAGCATCTGGTTGTTTATAATTTGTCATGTTATTTCCATGAAAACGATAAAAACTCAAAGGTTGAGATATTTCAATGCCATGTCCTGCTGATTTAAGAGGGTGAAAAAAAATCTCGTTTTGGATAGGTAGAAGAGATAGTGCAGCAGTACGATTAATACACAAAGTACTTGTATTGCCACCTCCATGAACTGTAGAGTTTATGAGCTTACCATCTGAATCGATAAAATACTTTGTATGTTCTATATATAAATAACCTTTTTGCATGAATGGAAGGAGAGTTAATATTTTGTTCGTGTCAAAATAGTCATCCGCATCTAACAAACAAACATAGTCTCCCGATGCCTCAGCAATAGCTTTATCTAAGCTAGCACCAAACCCTTGATTTTCTGAACGTAATACTCTAATACGACCTTGATAATCCTGGCAAACTTCAGGAGTTTCATCAGTTGATCCATCATCAATAACTAAGACTTCAAGCTCGTAGTCACCTGGTTTTTGACTTAGGCAACTCTCAATAGCTTGAGCTAAGAAACGACCGTAGTTATAGCAAAGAATTGAACAAGTAACTTTCATCTATTTGAATCTCAGTTAGCCAGATAAATAAGTACTTTTAGTGAGCTACTATTTAAGCGTTTGAGCGCTATTTTTTTTGAACTTCGATCTTATCCGCGTGATTAGTGTGATATAAAAAGGTTCTGGAGTGATTGACAAATTGTATATCTTTACTTTAATTTGCGGATGATGATTAAGTATGTTCTCAAAAATATTGCTTAGTTTTTTTGAGAAACTTTTATAAATTTTTTCTACAGGTTTTTTCAAAAATGCTGTCACACTATCAGAACGAGTTTCTATTGTTTTCAATACTTCAAATTCTGAATTAATTGCCTTCTTCAATGATTCTGCGAAATCAATCTGTTTACAGAACTCAAGCATAATACAAACATTATCAAGCCAATTATTGAAGCTTCTGTTAGGCAATTGTTGAACACTGAGGCGACAATTTGAACTGTCGCTATTAGGTATAGTAATTTGCTGCCCTGGATTTTCTAGAACATTAATAACCCAACGAGTACGATTCAGTTCAGGATGGCTAAGTGATGGAAATTGATTAGAACGTTTTATCGCTTCATTTAATTTCCCTTGACACAGAAGAGAAATAATAAAATATGCCCAATCAACAGGATCAGGATCTAAGGCTCTACCAAATACAAGATTCCATTGAATGGGTTGAGTAACCCATTCCAGTGCTGCTGTCACATCTCCTTGATAGAGTTTACATATTGCTAGGCGTAATTTTGGTTCAGGCATTACAGGGCTATATTTTAGGCATTGAAGATATAAGGCTTCTGCTTCATCATATTTACCTGCTAAAAGTTTTTCATCTCCTTGGCGTAGCAATATCCGATCTAGCCCATTACCAATGATATGTGAATTTTGAATTCCTGATGATTCTTCTGTAATGATAAGCGATCCAAAAATACTTTTCTGAACAATTTTTTGACCTGGCTTTAGTATTTTATTAAGATTAAACCATTGGAAGATTTGATCCCTTTGTTTTAATGTGTGGTGTGAGTGAACAAGTTGATAACCTGCATTGGTAATTTTCTTTAGTTCTTCTGGGTTTTGAAACAAGTAATCGAGTTTATCTAATACATCGTTTTCATCGGCAAAGACGCAATTTTGCATATCAACAAAGCCTGCGGCTTCCAGAGCTGGAGTTTTTTCTGTGATCAGACAGGATTTACACGCCGGAATCTCAAAATGCTTACGTACAATTTCCTTTGCCATTGCGCCGCAAGTTGGCACAAACCAAGAGGCGTTTAGTATACGAGCATATTGCTCACCGTAAATCATTCGTGATGCTTTGCGTGCTTCATATCCTAAATGTGGACTAATTAATGATGGATAATTTTCAGATATGATTTTGTAAACTTTTTGCCGCCAAGAATAGAGTAATGTTTCTGTACCAGTAAAACTTCCAGGTAAATAAACTGGTATAATTTTTGACTCCCTATAATCTTTATAGAGTTCAGGATCTATACAGTTAAGCCAGGTAAATAAATTTTTGCTAAACTCTGGTGGCATGTACTCAGCCAAAGGAGCAGACATTGTAAAAAATGTTGTTATGCCCCAATGCTCCATATCAGAAATAAAGCTTGAACGAGAACCACACCAAGAATCGCCGTTATAGAAACCTAGTTTAGGTATCTCTGGGTAAACATGAGTATTTTTAATAATTCGACTTTTAGCTACAGCAAAACCACTTTCAAACAGTGTTATGTCTGGTTGGTACTTGTCACAAATCTGCTGATAATCACAATCTTCATGAATAACAATCACGTCAAAAAACTCTGATAGGCACTGGACGTGTTGTTGCTTGTGCAAAAGCACAAATTTAGCTCTATCTTCATGTATATATTGAAAAAATACTAGTTTTGGCTTATTTTTTTGTGCAATTTCATTCATTTTCTAACTCCTGCTTATTCCTTCCACCAAAAAGCGTTATACCATTTAATCGTTTTCAGCGAATATAAAGCATGTAGGGACCATAAGGTGGAATTATAAACTGCTTAACTTTTTCATTTATATAATCATTTTTAGCACTATTAACAAGAGTTTTTTGATATCGGAGACCCGCTTCTTCTATTAGAGAAATCATCTCAGGTGTAATATTTTGGGGAACAATAGCATAGTCAACAGAAGACAACAACTGTCGGAACTTAACATCATTACCCTGTTGTAAATCTTCAGATCGCCTATCAAATGGGAATCCAAATGGGAGAAACATTTTCCAACCCAATGAACGACCCACATAATAAAATGGAAATACGTCTAAATAAACTTTGTGTGAACCTGTACCTATTGATGAGATGCCAGCGTTGTAGATAAGCTGAGGGTTTCTACCTTCTTTTTGACTCAGTACCATTACTGGGCGAACAACTAATGATAAAACGATAGACCAAGTTAGTAGAAGTATCAAAAGGCTAGAAGCTATTCGACGATGGATTTTTGTCTGACGTTTCTGTTCAAAATATTGGAATATTCCACCAAATAGACATAAAATATATGGTGATAAATAAATAACACGAAGTGCGTAACTTCTTGTAATCACAATAAATACAAGTAAAAAGAGTGTAGTAAGTCTTAATTTATTTTCATGTGAAAAAATAAATCCAATTAGGACAATTATCGGTAGTAATGGGTTAAATTTATAGATGAACAGCGTGTTCTTCAGTGCAGATATAATTTCTGTTTCTGTGTTCAGTCTCTTGTCAGCACTTCCGATCAGTTGCAAATCACTTAATATCCTTGTTATATGCCACCATATAGGAATAACTAATAAGATTGCTGTTATCCCTGCTCCTACTGCAAAGAGAATTATTTGTGACAAGCTAGTTTTCCAGTCTTTGCTAACTGTTTGTACTCTCTGAATTAATTCAACTAATTCAACTATTACCAGTGGATATAGGAGAACAGCTGATGGCCAAACAAAAATGTTTGCAGCAGTCAGACTTCCTGCTAGAGTTACTAGCCATATTGATCTTTGGCCATTCTGGATTCTTTCCATTGCCAGTCTTAGCATCCAGCAAGAAGCAAAACATAATGCAAAAACCCAACAGTCAACACGAGCGCCACGGTAGCTTTGTACAAACAATGGCTCTAGCAGAAAAATTAAGGCTAATATCCATGCTACTCTCTTGGGGGTTTTGCGTGATAATAACCATCCCAAGAATGCTGTAGCCGCAATAATTGCTCCTAGAAGCGAAGCTAGTCTAGGTCCAACCATTGAGAGATTGCTAGCTCTAAAAGCCAGTTCTTGTAATATTACTCCAAGGTAAGAGAACAAATAGATTGGTTTATTTGTTAGTACAGACCAGTTCAGTGACCAATCACTCTGTGGCTCAAGAGTGAGCCTACCATATTCAATTATTTGAACCTCATCTTGCCAGATTGGCAGGGAAATAGTTAGGGTCAGCAAATGCACGACAAATACTATAACGATTGCGATAGACCATGCAATCCAAAAGCGATAATTTGGTAATCTGGTACGATCTTTCCAGGAATTAGATGATAGAAACATACAGGTTTGTAGAAGTAATACCGAGTTTTTCAACTTTGGCAAATGGCATTGCCTATTAGCAAGATAAAGCTGTTTTTAATTTCTATCCATTATTATGAAAAGCAGGAAAATAAACATTTAGCGATCGCAACAACGTTATCCCATCTGAGGATTTTGCAACACTCCAGTAAGGCTTTAAGCATGTGATGAGTTGTAAGTTTTATTTCCTGGGATATCAGTTGTAGCTTCAACTATGTAACGTGGACGACGACGAGATTCATCCAAAGCCCGCCATAAATATTCCCCTAAACCCCCCATCATCAACATTTGCAATCCACCCAATACCAGGACTACAACCATTAGAGATGACCAACCTGGTGTGGGATGACCGAAGATAGCATTGATCACAACAAATCCAGCAAAAATAAAACCCACTAGGGCAACAATAAACCCTATGTAGGACATGAGGCGGATGGGTAGGTAGCTAAAAGAGGTCAGCGAATCAAGTACCAGCTTAAGTTTTTTCTCCAAACTCCAGCCAGAACGTCCATGCGATCGCACTCGTTTATCATAGGTAATGTAAGCCTGACGAAAGCCCATCCAGGTAATCAATGCCATGAGGCTAACATTGCTTTCATTAAAAGTATGTAAGCTTTCCATAACTCGACGGTCGATGAGGAAAAAATCAGCACCAGTGGCTGGCATTTGTTTCATGCCAACTACTTGACGCATCAAGAAATAATACAAGCGAGCAAAGCCTACTTTACTTGTTTTTTCCCCAGGACGACGTTTACGAACTGCCCAAACTACTTGCGCTCCTTCATGCCATTCTGCTAAAAGTTCTGGTAAAGTTTCTGGAGGATCTTGCAAGTCTGCTGCCATAATCACAGCACAGTCACCTTTGGCATAGTGTAAACCGCAGGTCATGGCTGTGTGAGAACCGAAATTTCGAGAAAAACGAATTCCATGAACTCGTGAATCTCGTTTGGCAATATTGGCGATCGCTGCAAATGTCTGATCGACTGAATGGTCATCCACCACAATCCATTCCCAATCAATTGTAAGAGAATCTAGTACGTTAGAAAGACGTTCGTAAAGTAAGGGTAGATTTTCTGCTTCATTGTAGGCTGGAGTAATTACCGATAGCAAAGACCTTTTTATTTTGTCTTCAAATGATGGTGATAGGCGTAAATCATAATCTCTCATGGTTTTTATACTCTAAACTTATAAGGTTTTCTATCATTTCCCACTAATAAGAACTATTCCAGTTAAAACTACAGCCAAGCCAGCCAGCTGGCGAAATGTCATTGATTCATGAAACACAACTGTGGCACCTAAGGTGACTAAAACAAATGTCATGCTAACTAAGAGTGGGTATGCAATATTGAGCGGCTCCGTCGAAATAACTCGAAACCATACAAGGCTAGCCAAGCCGTACAATAAAAAACCGATGTCGAAAGATGGTTGACTCACCAAGCGAAACAAAGAATTTAGCAGTTCAGCTGGATTCCCTCCTAATCCACCAGCGCGAATAATTCCAATCCGCAACAAGATATTAGCTGTTACAGTCAACCCAGCACTCAAAATCACCAAATATAAACCGCTAGTTGTCATTTATTTTTCAAACCTACACTCAAGCCTGATACGCTTTTTTCAGCAACTCTATCACCCGCTCCTGTTTCTGTTCGCTCATTGTGGTAAAACAGTGGCAAAATAATGCCGTGGTCTTGATATTGTCAACTTTCAGCTAAACGCTCCCATATTCCTTGATATTCAGTAGCAACTATCAACATATCTTTTAAGTGTTTCATAGCTTCAACGAAAAAACGATCGCCTCCCAAGCAAAAGCGATCGCTACAATCTTTTGAAGTTTTTCAATGAATGTTAATTTCTTTTCAAGATTCAAACTTGACAGGCTGTTTTCAAAACCTCAACCACTCGATCCTGTTCTTCTTCAGTCATCTGATGAAACAATGGCAAAATAATAGCACGCTCCTGAGCTTGTTCACTTTCAGTGAGGCGCTGACAACTTCCTTGTTTGCAATCACAAGCATCGCCATCAATGCCACAAGACCAAGCTTCTATACTGTAAGCGCTTTCCCGGTGAGCGCACATAATTCCGCGACGTGTCGATACCCCAGCATCTAACATCGCCTGCATCACTTGCACTTGGTCACATTTTTCGGGCAACCTCACGCAGAAACTCTGCCAGTTACTTTTTGCCCAAGCTGGTTCTGTCGGTAATTTCAATCCTGGTACATCTGCCAACATTTCCTGATACAACTGTGCCAAATAACGCCGACGTTCAACAATTTCTGGGAGGCGTTTGAGTTGTTCCCGTCCCACTGCTGCTTGGATATCAGTCATGCGGTAGTTGTAACCAAGCATGGGGTAAGACTCAAATATTACCTGTTTTGCTCCGTGACGCACGGTATCAGGAACGCTCATTCCGTGTTGACGCCAGAGGCGAAATTGCTTATCCCATTCTGGGTTATTGGTGGTCAGCATTCCCCCGTCACCAGTGGTGATCACTTTGCGGGGGTGAAAGGAAAAACAAGCAATATCACCGTGTGGTTTACCGATTTTCTCCCACTTTCCATCCCAAAGAATTTCACTGGCGATCGCACAGGCTGCATCTTCAATTACTGGTAAATTGTGACTGCGGGCAATGTCCAAGATGGGTTTGAGGTCGCAAGGCATCCCCATTTGGTGGACAATGAGAATAGCGCGAGTGCGATCGCTAATCACATCTTCAATCAGCATCGGGTTAATGTTATATGTTTGTGGCTCAATATCCACAAACACTGGGATTGCCCCACAATAGCGGATGCTGTTGGCGGTAGCAATATAGGAATGACTGACGGTAATCACTTCATCCCCTGGCTGCACTCCCAAAGCTAACAGGGCCAGGTGTAGCGCCGTTGTACAATTGGAGACAGCACAAGCAAATCTTGCTCCTACGTAAGCCGCAAACTCTTGTTCAAAGCCGGAGACTTCTGGTCCCTGTGTCACCCACCCAGACATAATTGCACGCCTAGATGCCTCTGCTTCGGCTTCACCCATCCAGGGTTTAGCAATAGGAATAGTTTGTATCTTTTCAGACATTACTTGTTTCCTTTGTCTGCTTTTCAGAACGCCACCAATTCACTAACCGACGTAACCCCTCTTCTAAAGACACTTCTGCTGCAAAACCCAATAATTTCTGAGCTTTACTAACATCTGCAAGTCGGCGCTGTACGGGGTTGACTTTGCGTTCTGGACCGTATTCTGGCTGCAAGTCCGATCCCATTACCTTAGTCAAGCTATAGGCGAGGTCATTCAAACTACTTTCGACACCACTAGCAACATTAAATACCTCATCTGTAACATCGGCTTTAGCAGCTAAAATATTGGCTCTGGCGATATCTTCGATATACACAAAGTCCATAGTCTGCTTACCATCACCAAAAATAAGTGGTGGTTGACCTGCGGCGATCCGATCCATCCACCGGATCAGTACTTCGGTGTAAACACCATAAATATCCATACGCGGTCCGTAGACGTTGAAATAGCGTAAAGCTACATAGTCTAAACCGTACATCTCGTAGAAACTACGTAATAATCCTTCATTAAAGACTTTCGCTGCACCGTAAAGGGTACGGTTATTATAGGGATGATGAGATTCCGTGGTGGGGAAATCCTCTGCCATTCCGTAAATCGAAGCAGAAGAAGCAGCGACTACTTTTTTGACTTTAGCGTTGACTGCGGCTTCCAAAACATTAAACGTGCCATCAGCCAGCACTTCTAACGCCAAACGGGGTTCCTCAGCACATTGCGTAATACGGATTGCTGCTTGGTGAAAGACATAATCTACACCTTGCATGACTTCCCCTAAAAGTTTTTGATCCCGAATATCGCCTTCAACAATCACCAGAGGGCCATGTTCTTTTGCCCAAGCCAGGTTCGCCAATCGTCCGCGCGTAAAATTATCTAAAACAATAATTTCCGCAACTCCCTCGTTAACTAGTAAATCAGCAATATGGGAGCCAACTAAACCTGCGCCACCTGTAATTAATACGCGACTATTTTGCATTTTCTTTGAGTTGAATTATTTCCCGTTCAGGAATTTGAATACTTTCCTGAAAGTTATATATAAATGCTAGGAAAAGAAGAAAATCACGACTGAACAAAACAGTCTATTTTTCTGGTAAATTTTAACTAAGTAATACTAGACAGAGAATGCAAACTTCTCGACTGCAAAGTCTTCATTTACTAGTCCCATCTTGCCGCTTCTCACGTCTACCGTAAACAGGGCATTCTTTTTTCCACTCTTGTCAGCAGCAAGCGCATACAATTGACCAGAAGAAGAGAAGTTCAAGTCTTTAACATCGTTGATCTGAGGGCGTCCTTCAAAGTTCAATGGAGTCAGTCTCTGAATTTTGACTTTGCCCGTAACAATAGCTTTCTCTTGCAAATTCATTGAGATTAAAATTGGCACACCTTCTGAACCAGTTTCGGTTGCAAAAATATTTCCTTTCGGATCTTGGCATAGGTTAGCAAATCGATGAGCGGGCGGCAATGAGGGTAGATCCAGATCATCCTCAGAAATAATTTTACCGTTTCTGGAATCTATCGTTTTGAACGTAAAAGGAGGAAGACCTTCAGTTCCCACTATACACAAAAGTTGATCTTTGGAAAGGCTTAACAAGCTTTCAATAGTCTGGTCGGCTGTCTCTAAATCTAGAACTTTTTTCGCTCTGAATTGAGGGTTCTTAGCACTTCCGACAGTATAAATGAGACGGTTGAAATAACCATCTCTCGTGTTAGAGACTATGGGAATTACTAGATTCCCATCTCCAAGTGCTGTCAATTTCGTAATCCGGTCAGAGTCACCAGTAAAGAAGGCCCGAGATTTTTTCCGTACAGACGATGGATTGTCAACAGATTGAACTGGTACATTGGTTTTTGAGACAACCTTTCCTGTTTTCGCATCAGCAGTACTCAGTTCCACTGGCGGAGTTTGGTCTTCCCGATTTAGAGCATTGGATGTACTAGGAAGGTTTATTCCATAAAGAACCTCCTCACTCTTCCCATTATTTTGATCATTATTTTGAGCAAGTGCCTTACTAGAGATATCGGCAACAATGGTGGAAGTCAAACCGGCAGCGGCCAGTTGGGTAAATTGTCGGCGTTTCAAAGGTGACATGATTATATTTTTTGGGAGACTTTAAGGAACAATGAGGTTTGCATTTGGCGTTTGGGGTCTAGCTCCCATGTCTGCTAAAATGTTGACAGTTATTTGCTTGGCGCGAGTATCTTCCCTAGCCGGGCTGACACCATCACTGTCTAGCCCCCAGGCCCATTGAACGGTGCCGGATGCAAAAACTTTAGCTCCACTACTAGCTGTGTAGCGAACTGAGTTAGCCTTGGTAAAATCCTGGTTCGCAGGGAGGGCTTCTTCTCCAGGCGGTTCGTCGAAGTTTGGCAATACGCCAGCAGGCACAACTGTTGACTCGGACAAGGTCACAAGACCTGAAGGAGCAGATCCATTATTAACGGTAAAATCCCATTCATAGCCTACTAACAGAGCGAGTTGATCCCCGTTTTGGAGTCCCGTGTTCGCATAGTAAGGATTACCACTGTTAGTGACAACATAATTATAACCGCCGTAAATATTTCCGGTATCACTACCGTACATGACTCCTAACAAGGCGTTTTCCGGTCGCTGATTCTGGAAACTGCGGAATTTATTAGTTGCTGCTGATGCTCCTTGTTGCTGGGCGACTGAATCTAAGTCCCAATCTTGTTTGTAGCACGCCATCACCCGGTTTGGCTTCACTTGCCCAGCAGCAGAAGTAGAATTTTCAAACCTCACTCGCCAATAGCAAGTATTGGCAGAGAAAAATCCCAAATTAATTCCAGCATTGCGTCCAGCTTCGACGGCATCACGCATTTCTTTAGACCAGTACTCATCGTGACCTATAGACAGGAATACTTTGTGATTGTTGGGATTGAGCGATGTTTGCCCGTTGGCGTGAATCTGCATGTTGTCAGTGTAGGTGACATTGTAAGCTTGAGATTCCAGCCAACGCACCATATTGTATTCCCATCGCAGGGGTGTATTAGTCTCGCCTTGATTGCTTGACTGGGAAAAGGGTCGGTCGTAGGAAACCTTGTAAGCTCTCTGACCACCAAGGCTGTTAAAGCTGTACAAGCTGTAACCCCCCGTTGTGCTATAGGCCAGAACAGTAGAAATGGCGCTCTGGAATAAGATGTCGGCAGTGCTGCTATCATCCCGGACAACAAACCACACATGTGTCATCCTGTTAGTTGCCTGATCAGTCAGCTTGGCAACATAAATACCGCTAGTCCAGTTATTGCCTACTTGCAAGACGTAGGAAGTTGTCCAGTTACACTCGACTAGGCGGGTATTGGGATCTAAGGTACAGGCAGGTTGGGTTACGCCATTGAGCGGGCCACTACTCGCTATCAGCCTTCCTCCCGTGCCACCATAGTAGCCCAGGCGGTATACGTCGATGGTGTATTGTCCTGCTTGTCCAAGAGAAACCTTAATGTCCAGCGATCCCCCTTTATTGACACTGGTCGCTGAGGCATAGCCGGCGATCTCGCCATTGGCTTGGTTGACAACCTTCCAGTTAGTCGTGCCAGGATTCTGGTTTTCCAAATAGATGGGATTAGGATTGACCGGAGTTGCTGTCGCTGAGAAGGTGGTACTGCCTATGCCCACTGCCGTCGCAGTTACTATCACCCCATCAGGTCCGCTAGGAACAGATCCTAGTGTCAAGGTCGTACTTGCTTCACCGCTAGCATTAGTTACTGCACTCCCAGGTGAGACTGACCCTCCGCCATTGGTAACGGCAAAGTTCACCGTGACCCCTGACTGAGGATTGTTTTGAGCATTTACGACTCGCACGACTAGGGGGTTGGGTAGAGTCGTTCCTATCGCGCCAACCTGATTGTCTCCACTGACTTTAACCAAGGCACTGCCAGCAACAAAGGCGATATCGCGATAATAGTTACTATTCTGATAAGAACTGGTTGGGAAAGAATTCGGATTGACGTTATACACCCCATTGTTGCCGTCAGCTACTGAGCTAAGATCGCCGTTGACTATGGAACTTCCCAGTTCGTTATAAGTTATGGCATAATAGGCATTGACGTTGACAGAGACGACGTAGGTCGTATTAGCTTGAATGCTAACTGGCGTTGCTAGAAGCTGTTCCTGCCAGCCAGAGGCAGTTTCGTTAGTAAAAGTGACGCTTGCCAGAAGAGTTCCCGTTTGTGTCCATATCTTGCCAACATGAGTTCCTGTCTCGCTAGCGGCTTTCCAGAATCGAATGGCAGTAATCTGTCCCCCTTTAGAACTGCGGAATTTCATCCCTAATTCGTAGGGAACGTTATCAGTGAAATTTGGAATAGTCGGAGATTGAGTCGTCAAAACTGTTTGTGCGTTTCCTGATGGAGTAGCAGTGGCTGAGAAAGTAACACTACCTATTCCGTTTGCTGTGGCACTTACAGTATTAGTTATAGGAAGTGTCGCACCAGGATTAGCTCCGAGTGTCAAGGTGGTACTAGCCTGACCGCTAGCATTAGTTACTGCACTAGTGGGCGAAACTGACCCCCCACCAGCAGTAACAGCAAAGTTCACCGTGACCCCTGATTGAGGATTCCCTGCACTGTCTTTGACTTGGACAACCAAGGGATTGGGCAGAGTTGCCCCTGTTGCACCAGTCTGATTGTCGCCGCTAACTTTGGTGATCGTTGGAAGAGCAACAGCAACAAAGTTGATGTCACGAAAATAATTAGTATTCCGGTAGGAATTGCTTGGAAAGGCTCCTGGAGTTCCATTAAATACCCCATTGTTGCCGTCAGCTACTGAGCTAAGATCGCCATTGGTTATGGAACTACCCAGTTGATCATAAGTGGCTACATAATAAGCATTTACGTTGACAGAGACCACGTAGGTCGTATTAGCTTGGATGTCAACTGGGGTGCTGAGAGTCTGCTGTTGCCAGCCAGAGGCAGTTTCGTTAGCAAAAGTGACACTTCCCAGGAGAGTTCCCGTTGCCGTCCAGATCCTGCCAGTATGAGTTCCGGTTTCGCTAGCAGCTTTCCAGAAGCGAATGGCAGAAATTTGCCCTGCTGTCGCACTGCGGAATTTCATGCCTAATTCGTAGGGAACGCCATCACTGAAATTTGTAATACTTGGGGCTTGATTAGTAAAGAGGAAAGTCATGGCTTTTTTGCAAAGTATAATTATTTACTTTTACACCCTGATATGCCTGCGATTGCCAACAAAAAAGTGTGCAGTTGTGTGTAGTGCAACTACATACTAATAACGAACTAAAAAGATAAATACTAAATGAAATTAAAGGATTAGAGAGGTTGGGAAATCAACATTAACAATTGCTAAAAATTTTACTTTGTCAAGGTTAGGATAAGCATTCCCAACAATTCTATCAATTAATACTCCACTATTTTGCGTTTTCCATATTCTCCGATGGTTCGTATCCTTCTCGCCAACGTAAAAACCGAGCTGGGACGCCTGCTACAATTGCATAAGGTGCTACATCCTTATTTACAACTGCCCCAGCACCGACAA
Source organism: Pelatocladus sp. BLCC-F211 (assembly GCF_041928655.1). Classification (NCBI taxonomy): domain Bacteria; kingdom Bacillati; phylum Cyanobacteriota; class Cyanophyceae; order Nostocales; family Hapalosiphonaceae; genus Pelatocladus; species Pelatocladus sp. BLCC-F211. Next base: position 70,973 of record NZ_JBHFLM010000242.1, read on the forward strand.
TACTACCCTTACCGATTGTCACTCCAGGCAAAATAACTGCATTCATGCCAATATCGGCTCCTTCTTCAACTTTTACCGATTTAATCTCCAAGTCTGTTTGGATAATCGGAACATCAATCGGCAATGCGGTATGGGTCGAACCCAAGACTTTTGCACCTGGTCCCCAGCCTACATAATCTTCAATAATTAAATCACGGGCATCAAAGTAACTCTGTGGACCAATCCAAACTTGATTCCCTATTACACACCTACCATCGAATCTTCCCTGAATATAAGTTTGGGAGCCGATGAAGACCTTATTACCAATTTCAAAGGTTTCTAAATGCTTGAAACCTACACCACTACTAATACGAACGCCGTGTCCGAATCTACTTGCGACTGCACGCCAAATGACTCGTCGCATTAACACATCAAAATCTCCATCACCGATAGCAAAGCGAGCGTACAATTCGATTAATCCGTTATTACCGTATTGATGGCGTAAATACTCTGCTAGTCCCATCTCATAATCTGGGTCTGGCTTCAATTCTTGTGAACCATGTACAGCTTTGACTATCCTACTTTTAACTAGCTCAGACATTTAAATACTCTCACGCACGGCAGCACTGACAAATTCTATTTGCTCTGAAGAAAGTTCTGCACACATTGGCAAGGAAAGCACTTCATTGGCTACCAATTCAGCACAAGGAAAATCACCAACTTTATATCCTAAGTCTGCATAAGCCTGCTGCAAGTGTACAGGAATGGGATAATGAATACCTGTCTGAATTTCCCGCTCTTTTAGTTTTTGTTGTAGTGCATCCCGCTGGTGAGTACGCACGGCATAAACGTGGTAAACATGATAACTATAGGGCATCACCCTTGGTGTTGTGATGCTTGAGTTTGCCAAGAGTTGATCATACAAGGCTGCATGTTTCCTGCGTGCTTCCGTCCAAGCATCTAAATAGCGCAACTTGACTCGCAAAATTGCACCCTGGATACCATCCATGCGATAGTTATAACCCTTAAGAACATGGTGATATCTTTGCTCTTGTCCCCAGTCCCGCAACATCTTGATGGTACGGGCATATTCAGGATTATTAGTGACTACTGCGCCACCCTCGCCGTAAGCACCTAGATTCTTGCCTGGGTAAAAACTAAAACAGCCAATATCCCCAATACTACCTATTCGTTGTCCTTTGTACTCAGCGCGGTGAGCTTGGGCAGCATCTTCAATTACAGTCAAACCATGACGCCGAGCAATTTCCATAATCGGGTTCATGTCTGCTGGTTGACCATACAAATGAACCGGCAAAATGGCTTTAGTTTTTTCGGTAATGGCTTGTTCAATTTTGGTGACATCGATGGTGTAGGAAACCGGGTCAATATCTACAAATACGGGCGTCGCTCCGGTATACACAATTGCCGCAACCGTTGCAACAAAAGTAAAAGGTGTAGTAATGACTTCGTCTCCTGGACCAATACCAGCTGCCAGTAATGCTAAGTGCAGGGCGCTGGTTCCTGTATTTAAGGCTATACCGTAATCGGCATTGCAATAGTCAGCAAATTCTTGCTCAAAAGCTGCGACTTCACTGCCCAAAATAAATTGGGTACTTTCCAATAGCTTGAGAACGGCAGTATCAATCTCTTCTTTAATACTTAAGTACTGGGCTTTTAAATCTACAAATGGAATCATAGTGCTACCTGTGCTAAATTTAGTTCAACTAATTGACCATGCTGCTTCATAGATTGGGTAGCAGCTTCCAAAATTCTTACTACTTGCAATCCGGCTTGACCATCTGTTATGGGGCGATCGCCTTTTTCAATACAATCAATAAAGTGCAACCCTTCTGTCCGTAGTGCTTCCGTCATATCTAAATGAGGAGACCACATATCTCCTGTGCGATAACCAATCAACATTTGATATACGTTTTCCGCAGAATTACTGCCATTGACTGTAATACCTTTGTCGTAGATTTTGACTTTTTCGCTTGGTTCTAAGTCATCATAAACAATCATGCGTTGGCTACCACCAATCAATGTGCGGCGTACTTTCACTGGTGCTAACCAGTTGACATGAATGTGAGCAATTAAGTTACCTTCAAAGAACAAAGTCAGATAGGCAATATTTTCCGGTTCTCCAGGAACATGACTCATGCCTGTGGCCGAAACTGCATAAGGCCGAGATGGCAATACATAGTTCATAATTGAGAGGTCGTGGACTGCCAAATCCCAAATCACATTGACATCATGTTGGAAGAGTCCCAAGTTGACGCGTACAGAATCGTAGTAATAAATATCACCAATGGCATTGGTAACTACTAGATCCCGCATTTTACGTACTGCACCCGTATAGACAAAGGTGTGATCTACCATTAATACTAGGTTGCGTTTTTCAGCCTCTTCAATTAGCCGCAGAGCTTGTTCTGAAGAGACAGTCATTGGTTTCTCTACCAGTACGTGCTTACCAGCCTGTAATGCAGCCAAAGCCAAGTCGAAATGGGTAGACACAGGTGTGGCGATCGCCACAGCGTCTATTTTGGGGTCGTTAAATATATCACGGCAATCTGTTGTAATATCTATTTTCGGGTATCTTGCTTGTACTCTTGCCAGCAGTTCTGGTTTAAAATCACTGACTGTTTTTACTTGTGTTCCTGGAATTTCAGCAAAGTTTCTGACCAGATTCGGACCCCAGTATCCGTAACCGATGACACCGATATTAATGTTGTTACCCATTTTTGTCTTATACGTTTTTGTTAATGAACTTTTGACTTTACATAAATGCAACATCCGTAACTTCTCAATTAGGGGTTACAGATGCTTTGATATTTCATTGGTTTGCTAGTTTTGGTGTTCATGCTGATTGATTAGCTACAAATACTGGCTGTCATTTCTGCATTTTGAGAGCGATCGCGTACATCACCGATGACACGAGCAGGTATTCCCACCACAATTGCATAATCGGGAACATCACGAGTAACTACTGCCCCAGCGCCAACGATGGCTTTTTCTCCAACGGTCACACCTGCTAAGATGGTGGTATTGCTACCAATAGATGCACAGCGTTTGACTCGTGTCTCTACAACATCCCAGTCATCATCTGTTTTTAAACTACCATCTTCATTAGTGGCACGCGGATAAAGGTCATTAGTAAACATCACACCATGACCGATAAACACCTCATCTTCGATGATGACGCCTTCACAAAGAAAGCTATGGGACGAAATTTTACACCGACTGCCTACGGTGACATTTTTCTGAATTTCCACAAACGTACCAATCTTTGTGTCATCCCCAACGGTGCAGTTATACAGATTTACAAGTTGGGGATGAAAAATTTTTACATTCTTCCCTAGCTTGACATCATCATTTATTGGCATTATTCATTCCCCTTTAATTAATTGATTAATATTTTTCTCCAGTTTTCCAAACCGCATCTTCTAAGTAAGTACATTCATCAGCTTGCCATGGATAATCTGGTCGTTCAAATTCGTGCATACTGACTTCAAATTGGCAAATTTCTCGGAGATTTTCTAAAAGAGTATCGCTACGTCGTTCGGAAAACCATGTTGTTAAGGTGTAGGAACCCATGTAAAGCCGCAATTTAGGTATCTCACATCGAAAAATATGAGTTCCCGGTTCATGGCGAAAAGGTGCATCAGAGAAAAACCAAAAAATAGCTATAGGCTGTTGCAAAGCACTAACTATTTGAAACGAAAAGGAAAGACTTTCATGAGGTTTCTCTATATTTAAGGCAAACTCAAAGGTAATAGGTTTTCCCCAGCAGTGAATTCCTTCTCCTTCGGAAGCATGTACCCGCGCCCAAGCTACATAATTGCCTGTTTTGCTTGTAGGAGCTTGGTAATAGCCAGCTTGCTCGGAATCATCTTTTTGCCCTGTAAGATATAACTGCACTGCTTTGGAAGTATTACCATCAAACTGGATGTTACCTTTAGAAAGCAATATGCAACGTTTGGTTAGCTGGGCAATAGCCTGCATACTGTGGCTGACAAACAAAACTGTCCGCCCTTCTTTGGTGGCGACATCTCCCATTTTCCCTAAGCATTTCTTTTGAAATGCGGAATCGCCCACTGCTAGCACTTCATCTACAATTAAAATTTCTGGCTCTAAGTGAGCAGCAACGGAAAAAGCAAGGCGTACATACATTCCAGAAGAATAGCGCTTGACTGGTGTATCTAAAAACTTTTCTACTTCCGCAAAAGCAACTATTTCATCAAACTTCTTCTTAATCTCGACTCTACTCATCCCCAATATAGAACCGTTGAGGAAGATATTCTCCCGCCCTGTAAGTTCTGGGTGAAATCCCGTTCCTACTTCTAAGAGGCTTGCTACTCGCCCTTTGATAGCAATGCGTCCCTTTGTTGGTTCGGTAATGCGGCTCAGGACTTTTAGGAGTGTCGATTTTCCGGCTCCGTTCCGTCCAATCACACCAATAGCTTCACCCTGCTTAATCTCAAAAGAAACATCTTTTAATGCCCAAAATTCTTCACGGGTAGGGTTAGATATTTTTTTGGGGTCGGGCTTAATCAGTCTCTTTGCCAGAGACTTAGCTCCATTCGCAATTACATCTCGTAGAGCCTTGTAACGGTAGCGGCCAGAGTTGTCTTGTTGGTGAGCAATAATAAATTTTTTACCCAGATTTTCGACGCGAATTATGGTATTAGACATCTGCTCTACTCCTTCCTAAATAACGTCAGCAAACGTCCGTTCCATTTTACGGAAGTACCAAATGCCACTTACTAGTAACAAGGCAACTAATCCGACAGACAGTGTAAATCCAGGTAAGTAAATTTGTGACTCCCCACCTAAAATTGCCCAGCGAAAGCCATCAATCACACCCACCATAGGATTTAATGAGTAAAGTAATCGCCACTGCTGCGGTACAACACTACTGCTAAAGCCCACAGGTGAGATATACAAGCCAAACTGCACAATAAAAGGTACTATGTAGCGAAAATCACGATATTCAACATTCAATGCTGCCAACCACAAACCCACTCCAATTGATGCTGCAAAGGCAATCAAGATAAATACTGGTAGAGTTACAATTCGCCAGTCTGGTACAAAGTTATACCATGCCATTAGTGCTAACAGTATCATGCCGGAGATCATGAAATCTACAAAGCTGACTATTACTGCACTAATTGGTACTATCAAACGGGGAAAATATACTTTAGAAACTAAGTTGGCGTTGCTAATTAAACTATTACTACTCTCACTCAACGCATTGGCAAAAAACTGCCAGGGGAGCATCGCAGAAAATACTAAAATTGGATAGGGCGATCCCTCTGAAGGCAATTTAGCTAAATTTCCAAATACTACGGTGAAAACAACCATTGTTAAAAATGGTCGGATTAATGCCCAGGCTATGCCGATCGCAGTTTGTTTGTAACGCACCAAAATATCTCGCCAAGCAAGAAAATATAATAGCTCCCGGTAGCGCCAAATGTCTTTCCAATACTGACGTTCGGTGCGTCCAGCCTCAATCACTAATTCTTGGTCAGAGGCGATTTCTCGACTATTCATAATTATCTGTATATAGCTCTTCGTTTTGAACGTTTCCGATGATGATCACACCTTCTCTACAATTCGCCTCCAAATAGTAGAAATGAAGGTTACGTTAGAGGGACTGAGATCAAAAGACCATCGAAGCCCAACTCCTAAACAAATAGCAATCTATTATGTTTTTAAGTAAATTTGGTTTTGCTCGTTATCAGGCAAAAAAAGGTATGTAACTAAAAAATAGGGTTGCTTGCCTTTTAATAACGTTCCTAACTAATACTCCGCTGCAATACATCTAAATATTGTCGAGATATGATCTCAGGCGTATAGTGCGATCGCATATACTGACGACCAGCCTTACCCATACGCTTTGCTAATTCCCGATCTTGACTCAGCAGGCGAATAAACTCAGCCAAACCATGGCTATCCCCATTTTCAAAGGTGTCACCACAATTGGCTTGTGTAATCATTTGTCTTAAGTATGAATACTCGGAACAAATGACTGCAACTGGTCGCCCAGTCGCCAAGGCTGGATAAAGTTTACTGGGAGCAACCAAACTTTCCATACCCTCATCAACACTTACTAGAGATAAGTCACCAGCTGTGAGCGAGTAGGGTAATACTTCTTTGTCTTGATAAGGTAAAAATACAAAATTTTTTAGCCCTAAGCGATTTACCTCCTTAATAACTTCTTCTTGTTTTGCTCCACTACCGATAAACACAAACTGAATTGGTTCATCTTGGAGTAGTTTTGCAGTCTCCAAGATAGTATCCATATCGTGACAACGACCCATGTTACCTGAGTAGAGCACAGTAAACTTATTGACTAAGTTATGCTTCCATGCAAACCAGTTTTCTTGTTTGGCAATAGGTACAATTAAATCAGGATCTCCCCAACTGTGAATTACAAAAACCTTATCTTCGACCTGTGGACAAATAGCAGTCACTCGCATTTTCATTGCGGGACTCAGAACTATTATTGCTTTGGCTTTTTGCCAAACTAACTTATTTAGTTTTCGCCACAGCTTTGCTACCCAATGGTCTTTTGAGATGACATTCAGAGCGATCGCAATATCTGGATAAAGATCATAGAGTATGCAAACATACGGAAGTCTAAACCAGGTATGGGCAAGATATCCCAGAATTGGCAAAAATGGTGGTGCTGTGGTCAATAATAATAAGTTGAAACGACGACCATTTTTTAGTAAATGGAGTGCAGCACGCAGAGTAAATAGAACTCCATTAACTGCTTTACCTCGAATTCGTCCTGGCCATAATTGAGCAGTACGCGATCGCTGCACTAGTACTTTACCTAAGTGCTGTACCGATGGGGCATGAGAAGATTTAAAAGCATATCCTGGTTGACTTGTAAAAACTTCAATGTCCACCCCAAGATATCCCAATTGTCTGGTGAGTTCTTCTAGCAATTGTCCTGTGGCAGCGTAATCTGGAGGAAAAAACTGAGTCATGACCGACAATTTGACCATTTTTCCAGTTTTTAGCAACTGCTCACTTTTAGCTTCTGAATTATCTGAATGAGTCGAGTTAGATAGAAACAATTTCTGATTAATCCATTTACTGAGTGTCATTGGCTATATCCTGTACAAATACTTTTCTAGACGCCGTTTCTAATATAAGAAGGCAATAAAATACACATTACTTAATAAAAACATTTTGAATCTCTCAGTACTGAATCCAACACAAATAAAGGGGAAAAGTATTTTTATGTGTCTTCAGAATACTTAATCTAAACTAAATAGAAGAATTTATTTTCTAGAAAATATACAAGCTTTTCTCCGTAGATTTAATTATATAGTTATTTAGATGTCAAGGTAATATATTTGGCATAAAATACAAGTATTTTCATATAAGTTTCAAGGAATCTTTAAAAAGTAAATTAATTGCATAGTTTTCGGTGAACAGACAAACAAAATTGAGACGAGTAAAATTGTGTGTAAACGAATATCGCCATAAAAAATATTTCAAAGCATGGTAAGTATTTGTCAAACAGACACAGAACCTACAACAGAAGCTGTAAGATAACTAATCTATTTTCACTCAATCAGCATTATCTAATTTTTAAACATGGAAATATCTCCGGTGTTTAAAGATATGTTTCATAAACAAACTGTAACTCTGACAAAATACTAATTAGCGTCATCAACTTTATCCTGTATCAAAAGACTTATCTAAATGGCGCTGAACTTCTTTCAGCACTAATAGGGGAAAACACTTTGGATAGTTAATTGTATTTTTTGATACTAACTAGTTGTTAGTTAATTATTAATTGAGGTTTTCTAAGACTATAAGATAATGACTTGGTTAATTTTATACTGCATCCAAAAACAAAGTTAGTTTGCTTACATGAATTGGCATGTGTAGGTTCAAAAGTATAGAACAACACAACATGTAAAAACAAAACTACTCGAATATCGATTTTTTAATATGATGTTGTTATTGGTGTATTTGATGCACTTATACAACATTACTTAAAAGCCGTGGCAATATAGCTTTTTAAGGAAGCTACATCTTTTACTTATCTTCACCTGTAAATTTCGGAGGATACACACGCTGTTTTATATCTTACATAATTAAAAATCATCACTTTGCTGGTTGTTTGTCATAACATCGATCTGCATGAGTATATTAGCATGTTTCAAATTTATTCTTATATTGAGACTCTGAAGACAATATGTTAGTCTTATATTAAAAATAAGACATGTAATAAAAAATACATGTTTTTCTTGTTGTCAAGTATCCTATTTGCAGAACTGTCTCTAAATTGCTCTTCCAAAAGAACTTAAATTTAATCCAAGAAAAGTAAACAAAAAAATATTGTATAAATAATGACTCTTATATAGCAATTATTTAAACTAAGTGTGATTAAATTTACTTTGGCATGAGGTAAAACGTTAATATATCTTTAATGTTAGCAATGCATCAAGTGCTTATTTGCTTGATTTTTGAAAACATATAATTTAGTCCTCTTTTATCACTTTAGTGGTATAAAACGTACTGTCATGATGGTTTCTGGGTATGAAATACAATCTGTCGTTGAGTTTTCTATTTCTATTGCTTTGAAAATAAAGTGGGCGTTGCATAATTACGCGATTATTTTGGCATTTTCATCAACAGTAATTACCGTGTCTCAGTGTTTGAGAGTCAGCCTAAATCATCCCATTATTGGGCAATGCCATAAAGTGCTACTCAAAATCACAGCAATTCCAAATGCAGATTGAATATTTACCAAACTAATAAAACAGGATTGTATTGCTGAAAACTACCGTGAAAAATTTAGTATTTAGACGGCATAGTATTAGTAAAACAAATCTTTGTCTATTCTCTTTTGACCAAGCTGTACTATTTAGCTGCACATAGTACATTATTAAGCACGGTATTAAGCTTGAGTAAGGCAGCACATGAATTTATAAACCGATGATATACTTTAGTCACAATTATGTAATCATCGCTATTTAATCAAAGACAAGTATATATACTGTGATGCTTAAAAATTATACAAAAACATTACTATAGCTACTTTCTGTGGGATTGCACTTACATTCAAACTGCGTATAGCAAATAGCACCTACATATTTACCAAATCTTTATAAATTATGGATAATCGGTCATATCAACCATCAAGTTCTGACAGAAATCCGAACTTCTTACCGCAACAACTGAGTAATCAATTTCCACCTTTTCCTTTATCCGACACCCAGGGAGATGATTGGAATTTACGAGATATTTTAAATGTTGTCAGGCGACGAGTACTAGTCATAGCCGGAGTAGTAGCTGTTGTGATGACAGCTACAGTATACTCATCCCTAAAGCAAAAGCCTGTGTATGAAAACAGTTTTAGGCTATTAGTCGAACCTCTGAATAATGAGAACAAGTTGTCAGAACTGAATTCTCAGCAAAACTCTAGTTCATCAAACCCTAGTCTGGATTATCAAAGCCAAATACAGGTTCTCAAAAGTCCGGGACTAATGAAAAATATTGTTATGAGATTGCAAAGAGACTATCCAGACATTAATTATGATTATTTACTAAAATCTTTGACTATTACTCGTCTCGGTGAAACCAGGATTATAGAAGTTGGTTATCAGAGTGATAATCCCGTAAAAGTCAAAGCTGTACTGGATGAGATTGCTAAAACTTATTTAAAGTATAGTTTGGAACAGCGGCAAACTAGTCTGCGACAAGGTCTCAAGTTTGTAAAAGAGCAACTGGTAGTCATGCAGAGGCGGGTAGATCAGCTGCAAAAAGAACAGCAGATATTCCGACAAAAGTATGATTTTGTTGATCCAGAAACACAGGCACAACAAATAGTTGCTCAGGCTAGTAGTCTATCTCAACAAAGACAAACCATCAATCAGGAGTTAGCTGTAGCTCGTAACAATTTAGCGAGCTTACAGGGAGAAGAAGGAGAACTGGCTACACTGAATAATGCGCCACTGTATCAACAGTTACTTGCCCAGTTGCGTACATTAGAGGTTCAAATAGCTGCCCAGACAACTGTTTTCCAGGAGGAAAATCCTACTATCAAGAATTTGCAAGAAAAACGAGAAAGCCTGTTACCGCTGCTACGTCAAGAAGCAGAACGCTTTATGAGTACAAGGCTTGCGGAGGCGGCAACACAACTTCAAGCTTTAGAGGTGCAGAGCCAAGAACTGGCCAAGGCAGAGCAGCAACTTGAAGAAAGACGTAAGCAATTGCCTGTCCTAACAAGACAATATACTGAGTTACAACGGAAATTACAAGTTGCAACTGAGAGTTTAAACCGTTTTCTCAATACCCGCGAAACCTTAGAAATTCAGGTAGCACAAACAGAATTGCCCTGGGAATTAATTCAAGCACCTACTCTGCCAGAAAATCCTGCATTAGTAGATATCAAACGTAGTTTAATATCAGGATTGTTGGCTGGTTTAATCTTAGGAATTGCTCTGGCTTTGCTACTGGAGAAGTTGGATAGTACTTATCATAGTGCTCATGTTCTCAAGCAAAAGATTCAAGAGCCTTTATTAGGATCAATACCTTTTGAGAGACATCTACAAGGTAGCCAACAGCATACTTCTCTACCAAAAATTTTGGCAAGGGCAACACCAGATTCCCTACCAAAGGACATTTCTGAACCTGGCGCGATCGCTCTGCGAGATACTACTAGCTACAGCACAGGTTTTTTAGAGGCTTTGCGTGTATTGAGTACAAATATTCAACTACTCAGTAGCGATCGCCCAATCAAATCTATAGTTATTAGTTCAGCTATGCCAGGAGATGGTAAATCTACAGTTGCATTCCACTTGGCCGAGATCGCCTGTGCAATGGAACAACGAGTTTTACTTGTAGATGCTAATTTGCGCCAACCTGTGATTCATGAGCTAGCAAATCTCAGCAACTTTTGGGGTTTAAGTAATTTAATTACTACAAACTTGCCAATCACAGAAGCAATCCGCCCAGCACCATTTATGAAGCAACTCTCTATATTGACTTCTGGCCCAATACCACCTGATCCAACAAAGTTGCTCTCATCAGAAAAAATGAAGCGACTGATGGAAGATTTTCAAAATACCTATGATTTAGTGATTTATGATGCTCCCCCCTTGCTTGGGTTAGCTGATGCTAGTTTAATAGCACCCCATACAGATGGCATTTTACTAATAGTGAGGATGGAAAAAACAGACTCTTCCGTACTGAAGCGGGCTTTAGAGAGTTTGAAAACGTCCCGGATGAACGTTTTAGGTGTCGTTAGCAACGATCATAAGCAAAACTCAGCCTATTAAGCTATCAGCTATCTGTGGTATTCATCATCGCAGTTTCCAATGAGTTGATGTAAATCTCGTGACTTGCTAGATATGACATCTATGAATTATGTATTTCTTCAGCTTCAAAGCAAAACGTAAATACGTTGGCGCTATTTTCAATGTGTTCCGATACCCAAAGTTTAGTAATAACAATTACACCACCCACAGTTAGCTGATCTAATATATAGCGTACTGCGGAATTTATGAGTAATCATCTGTTGTACATACTTAAAAAAATAGTATCATAAACTACTATTTTTTTGTAGTCGCAGAACTTTTTGAGCTACTGAAATTTGACTAGTTTAATTGTATAATTTTCAATGAATACTTGGATTAGATTTAGGGGATATCCAAAAAACACAATGTCCAGTCGTATAATTGATTAATTCCCCTAAATTCCTGCTTTAAAGTAGTTCTAGTCTAGGAGACTGGGACATGTCTGGATATTTTATTACTTGTAGGTCTTTCGAGACTAACTAGCAATCAGATGGCAATTATAAAAATATGTAAACCAGTGTAAAATTTTCGGTCTGGAATCAGAAATACTGGTGTAAATATGCATATTTTTTGATTTGCCTTTTTGTACTTAATCAAAAACAACTTTTAACAAAATTGGGGCAGTTGCATACAGCCCTAATGAAACTTTTTTTGCAAATGGAAGCAGTGTATGAAAGGCTTTTTAGTCATTATTGATCCAACCAAATTAAATTGGCAGACTACTGAGATAGAAGGGATAACTAATTTCTTCAAACCACACAAGATATATGTAGGGCTGCCTTTCTCAGCTAAGTCTGATCAATATGCGAAGGAGACGAGATGAAAAAGCTCATTCGCATACTCGCAACTATGTTGCTGACGACGTTGCTGGTGTTCGCCCTGAATACAGGTTTTCAACTGCCGATGCAGCGCGCGCTTGCCGTAGATAACCCGATAACCATTGAGAACTCTTTACCAGGTAATCCCAAATCAGAATGGGATATCAGTGGTGCTGGAAGTTCCAATATCCAGGGTTTTACTACTGATATTAGTTACAACCGAGGTGAGACAGTCAATTTCAAGATCAAAACTAGTAGCAATGCTACTAACTATCGCCTCGATATCTACCGTATGGGTTACTACAGTGGGAACGGTGCGCGCAAAGTAGCTACTGTACAGCCGAGCGCACAACAGATTTCCAACGCTCGCAATCAAGCAGCTTGTAATACAAACGCAACAACTGCACTATATGATTGCGGTAACTGGAATGTGTCTGGAACATGGACTATTCCAACAAATGCCACGTCAGGAATTTATTTTGCCAAAGCGGTACTTACTTCTGGAGCGACGGGAAGCAGCCATATTGTTTTCATTGTCAGGGATGACTCCAGCACATCAGATATCCTCTTCCAGACATCAGATACAACTTGGCAAGCGTACAACAGTTACGGTGGTGCAAGCCTCTACACCGGAGGGCCAGGTCCTAAAGGAGGTGCTTACAAAGTCAGCTACAACCGTCCCTTCAACACTCGTTCTGTGGATAACGGTCAGGATTGGTTATTCAACGCTGAATACCCTATGGTGCGCTGGTTAGAGGCTAATGGTTACAATGTTAGCTACTTTACTGGTGTAGATAGCGATCGCTATGGGGACTTGATCAAGAATCATAAGCTATTCCTATCCGTAGGTCACGACGAGTATTGGTCGAAGCAACAGCGCCAGAAAGTTGAAGCTGCGAGGGATGGGGGCGTCCATCTAGCATTTTTTAGTGGTAACGAGGTCTTCTGGAAAACTCGTTGGGAAAACAGTATTGATGGTTCCGGTACAGCCTATCGCACGCTGGTCTGTTATAAAGAGACACATGCCAATGCAAAAATTGATCCCACCTCAGAGTGGACGGGAACCTGGCGTGACCCTCGCTTTAGTCCACCAGCTGACGGCGGTCGTCCTGAAAATGCCCTGACTGGTACTCTTTTTACAGTCAACGATGGGGCTACAACCGCCATTCAAGTACCAGCAGCAGATGGAAAAATGCGCTTCTGGCGTAACACTAGCATTGCCAATCTCTCAGCAGGAAGTACAGCTACACTGTCCAGTCAAACCTTAGGCTATGAATGGGATGAAGACATCGATAACGGCTTTCGACCTGCTGGCTCGTTTCGCATGTCAAAAACCACGGTTAACAATGCTCCTATACTCACAGACTACGGATCAACTTTTGGATCTGGTACAGCCATTCACAGCCTAACGCTATATAAATATAAAGGTAGTACTGGCAAAGATGCCTTAGTATTCGGCGCCGGAACTGTACAGTGGTCTTGGGGTTTAGATATCAATCATGATCGTGTACCATCAGGTGCTACACCAGATGTGCGTATGCAGCAGGCAACTGTTAACTTGTTTGCTGACATGGGTGTGCAGCCTGCTACCCTCCAGTCTGGTCTGGTGCAAGCCTTTGTCTCAGGGGATATCCAAGTTCCAACATCGACCATCACCTCACCTACAAATGGCACAACTGTACAAACTAATACCTCAGTCACAATCAGTGGTACAGCAAGTGATTTTGGTGGCGGTGTCGTCGGTGGTGTAGAAGTATCAGTTGATGGTGGAGCAACTTGGCATCCAGCTAATGGTCGTGAAAGTTGGAGTTACAGTTGGACACCTTCAACAGCTGGAACTGTCACTATAAAAAGCCGTGCTATAGATGATAGCGGTAATCTTCAGACATCAGAAACACAGGTTACTGTCACAGTTGGATCTAGATGTAGCGCAAATAATCCGTGTAGCACTATTTGGGATAATAGCGCCACACCAAGCGTAGTTACAGATCCCGAAACTTCTGCGACAGAATTAGGTGTGAAATTCCGCTCTCAAGTGAACGGTTCTATTACTGGTATCCGCTTCTATAAAGGCCCTCAAAATACAGGAACCCATGTCGGCACCCTATGGAGCAGTAATGGAACACAACTAGCAAGGGCAACTTTTACCAACGAATCAGCTTCTGGTTGGCAACAAGTTAATTTTTCTAATCCAGTGGCGATTACTGCAAACACTACCTACGTTGCTTCCTACCACACTAATGTCGGCCGCTATTCTATTAACGAAGGATACTTTGCCAGTTCCGGCGTAGATAGCTATCCGCTTTATGCCTTACGTAATGGTGAAAGCGGTGGGAATGGGGTTTATGCTTATAACGCCAACCCGACTTTCCCCAACTCCAGCTATAACTCTAGTAACTACTGGGTAGATGTAGTATTTACAACTAGCGTTGCCCCTGACACCACGCCGCCAACAGTAACTTCTACAACTCCAACTAGCAATGCAACAGGAGTTAGTACCAGCACATCCGTTAGAGCCACTTTTAGTGAGGCGATAAACACAACAACAATTAACACTACTAACTTTGAGTTACGTGATGCAAATAACACGTCCGTAGCTGCCACAGTTAGCTATGATACGGCAAGCAACACCGCCACCCTGACACCGAGTAGTCCACTAACAACTTCCACAACTTACACTGCTACAGTCAAAGGTGGTACAAATGGGGTCAAAGACCAGGCAGGTAATGCCCTAGCCCAGAACTACAGTTGGTCATTTACTACATCTGCCACATCACTAGTTAGTATCTGGGATAATAGTGCCACACCTGCGGTTATTACAGACCCAGACAATTCGTCTGTCGAATTAGGTGTGAAGTTCCGCTCTGATGTCAACGGCTATATCAAAGGTATCAGGTTCTATAAGAGTCCGCAAAATACAAGCACCCATGTGGGAACATTATGGGATAGCAGTGGTAATCAGTTAGCTCAAGTCACCTTTACCAGCGAATCAGCTTCCGGCTGGCAGCAAGCAAACTTTGCTAATTCAGTAGCAATTAACGCCAATACTGTCTACGTAATGTCTTATCACACCAATGTTGGTAAGTACTCCGTAACTGAGAATTACTTTACCTCCAGTGTGGACAAACCACCACTACACGCGTTGCGTGATGGCGACAGTGGGGGTAACGGCCTTTATACTTATAGTGCCAACCCTGCTTTCCCTACTTCCTCTTATGCTGCAAGCAATTACTGGGTGGATGTTCTATTTAGTACGACACCCTAGAACATCTATTCACTAGTTCACGGTCTAGTTTATAGAGGTTGACAATTGTGACTAAAAGACTGGAGTTGAAACTTAACTCCAGTCTTTTTTATTGATTACGGTAAAAGCACATTCCCTTGTGGGTGGGGCGGTTGACGTTTTGATTTCTGAATTTTCTATTTTCGATATTCATCGCCGCAGTCACCAATGAGTTGATACAAATCTCGTGACTTGCTAGATATGACATCTATATTATGTATGTCTTCAGCATCAAGGCCAAACGTAAATACCTTGGCATTATCTTCAATGTGTTCCGATACCCCAAGTTTGGCACCTACAATTACACCGCCCACAGTCGGCTGATCTAATAGACATCTCCAAAAACTGCCTAAGTATCTCTGTAACTAGCTTATAGGGTGCGATCGCCAGTTTCGTAATCAGGCTAGTTTATACGATAGAATAGGGATTTGAGATATTTGTTGTTAATAATCAGACAAAAAAACGTGG
>NZ_JBHFLM010000243.1:0-35008 GCF_041928655.1 Pelatocladus sp. BLCC-F211
AATCTTGCAAAAGCTAGGGAAGGGCATTCCCGAAGTAACGCTAATGGACTAGTAACCTCTACTTTGCTTGGTGAAAACCTGGTAGAGCAAGTAACTAGGATGAAATTAGAATCCCCGTCTCTTTAGAGCGGGGAGTGTCAAGCTGACCCTATTGTTACGAAGTTCTACCCCAGACCATATACTCACGAACAAACACAGCAGCAGGTAGAAAGAATTATGAATATGTACAAAGAAAGGGGGTGGAGTTTTTATGTACGTCCTACAAGGCTAGCTACAACTGTAATTAACTCAGAAGGATCAACAGGTTTAGGCAAATGTAACTGAAAACCTGCTTGTATAGCTCGACGTCGATCTTCTGCTCTCGCATAGGCTGTTAATGCTGCTGCTGGTATTTTTCCTCCTTGTTCTGGCGATCGCGATCGCAATTTGCGAACTAAAGAGTAACCGTCTTCCTGGGGCATTCCAATGTCGCTAACTAAAACATCTGGTTTCCATTCCTCGATCGCCTCTAGTGCTGCTTGCGCTGAGGCTACTGCTAGCACCTCTGCCTGATACTGTTTGAGTAAAGTAGTGAGATAGTCACGTGTATCAGCTTCATCATCTACGACTAGTACACGTATACCATCTAGAAGCGAGGGTGAGACAGAAAGACAATTTCCCACAGCCTCTTGACTATTGAGTGTGGACTCTTGAGTGTTGAGTATTGACTGTTGACCTTTAAGAAGTGGTAGTTTGACTGTAAATGTTGTACCTTGTTCTTTTCCCAGACTTGCTACATTAATACTACCGCCATGCATTTCTATTAAATGGCGCACGATCGCTAAACCTAATCCCAAGCCACCATGGGATCTAGTACTAGAACTGTCTGCTTGTCGGAAACGATCAAATACATAAGGTAGAAATTCAGGACTGATACCGATGCCAGTATCTTTCACTGTAATTTGGGCATAAGTAGTTTCCGAAAATGCGGATAGGGAAAGAGACGGTGATGATTGGAAAGAGTCAGTAATATTAGGACGGGGTGAGGCAGAGAATCTATCAAATAGGCTCTCCGTATTTTTATCTTCCCGTTTCCCTGCTTCTTTTTCTTTTAGCAGAGATAATTCTACCTCTACTCTACCGCCAGCAGGTGTAAACTTGATGGCATTGGATAGTAAATTCCAGACTACCTGTTGTAAGCGTTCGGCATCACCAGAAACTAGTGCTGCCTGAGAATCAAACATAATTTGGATATGAATATCTTTTGCTTGAGCTGCTAGATTTACTGTATCTAGAGCAGCTTCTATAATATTTATTAAGTTGCAAGTACGTACATTTAAACGTAACTTGCCTCTGATAATACGCGAGATATCTAGTAAGTCTTCGATTAACTGGGTTTGGGTTTTGGCGTTTCTCTCTATAGTTTCTAGGGCTTTGGTGATTTGAGTTTCATTCAGTTGGCGAGAACGTAGCAACTGTGACCATCCCAGAATCGCATTGAGGGGCGATCGCAATTCGTGGGACAAGATCGCTAGAAACTCATCTTTCATCCGGTTTGCTTCTTGCAACTGTTCGGTTTGTTGTTGCAAAGAAGTGATCAAACGCGCTCGTTCCATAGCGATCGCAATTTGATCGCAAACTGCTTGCATCATCCCAATTTCATTTTGGCTAAATCGCCAGCGACTGCGACTGCAAAAACACAGAGTACCTAATAATTGTCCTTGGGCGATTAATGGATAACCGTAATAAACTTTAATGCCAATCGCCCGCAGGAGTTCTATTTTCGGATCAGTTGATTGTTGGACATTCTCTAAGGAAATGGGACGGCGTTCCTGAGCAACAGTACCACACATCCCTTGACCAATCTCTAGTAATTTTGCTGCTTGAGCGGTTTCTTCATCTATTCCGTGCCAGGAGGCTAAATGCATTACCTGGGGATTTTCAGTCACTAAAAAATTAAAGTAAACATCTAAACCAATTTGATCCGCAAGTTTGCGAAACAAACTTTCAATTAATGCCACAGGCTCTTTGCTAGAAAGTAGATCGCTAGCTGTACCAAATAAAAGCTGTAGCCGTTTGTAACCTAAAGATAGGGCTTTTTCGACGCGTTTGAGATTGGTAATATCTTGAAATGTTAAGACACAAGTAGTTGGATAACCGTGCATGGCTGGTAGAGTATCAGCATAGATCAGCAAAGAGCGGACACCTGCTGGTGTATGCCAGTCTAACTCTACTCCGTCTAAGCGTTCACCACGGGCTACTCTAACTCCTGGTGCTTGTTGATCGGGAATGTGATTGCCGGCGGCGTCAGTTGAATAATAAAGAGCTTGATAATCTGCGGCTGAATCTGCTTTGGGAAATTTCCCTCCAGCAACTTCGTCAGCAGCTTTATTGGCAAAAGTAACTCGCGCTGTTCCTGGTTCGATTAATAACAGGGGTGTGGGCATGAGATTGAGTAAGTCTTCCAACCATTTTTGTTGATTGCGGAGTGCTTCTTCTGCCTGCTTGCGGATTGTGATATCTTCAGCAAATGCCAAAATTTGATAAATTTCCCCTTTGTCATCCACGATTGGCACATATTTAATAAGTGTGGTCAATGTACCATCTTCAGGAAAATTAATTGTGGTTTCTGTTGTTTGAGTTGTGCGCGTTTCAACTGCTTTAAACAGAATCGGAAGATAAAGTTGTGTGATCTCAGCCGGAAAGATTTCTTCGTCAGTGCGTCCAATAACTTCCTCTTTCGCCTTACCTAGACGCTGCAAAGCTGCCGCATTGACAAATTGAAACCTCAGTTGGGCGTCATAAATGGCAAAAACATCTGGCATGTTATCAACCGCCAATCGAAATCGCTGTTCTGTTTGGAGTAGGGTTGCTTCTGTTTGCTTACGTTCGCTCAAATCTAGGATAAAGGCTACTGACTCTTGTTGTTTCTCTCCTACTAACGTATAACCTACTAAAACAGGAATGCGGCTGCCATCACGCCGAATGTATTCTTTTTCATAGGGTGTGCAAGCGCCTGTTGCTTGAGCTTCAGCAATACCTTGTGCATCTAAAGGCAAATACTCTGGTGGTGTAATATCCCTCCAATTAATCCCACCCGCCTGTAAATCTTCCCGTGTGTAGCCAATCATCTGTAAAAATTTGTCATTGGCTTGGTTGATCCCACCGTAAATATCACCATACAAAATGCCGATGACGTTTGATTCTACGAAACTTCTGAGTTTTTCTGTATGTGCTTTTAGTGCTAGTTTGGCGCGATCGCGTTGCTGACTAAGCTTTTGAATCGCGGCTGCATTTTTCCAAATGACAATTGTAAAAATTGTCATTAAAAAAATTGCAAACAGGGAAATTGCAAACTCTGACTCATATTGTCCAGCCTTTTCTCCTTGAAGAATTAACCACCCTGTGATTAGAGGTATAGCGATCGCGGCTATCAATAAACGACGTGCTAGCAAACCACCATCTGTCTGACTGGTGATGACTTTCATCACTCCTTGTTCTGGCTGACTCCACAGAATACCCACACAAAGTACAATCAACCCAATAACTGTGTGTAATGCCATTGATGTGACATGAGGGAACATTCCGTAAAAAATCTTTACTTGATAGGCATAACCAATTAAAGCCAGTAAAACAATCAAAACAGTAATCAAAGTCAGAATCTGAGCAAACCAATAACTACGACGGCTTTTTGGTTTCTCTAAAAGTTCTAAAGACCAACCTATCAACAGAAAGCTCAGTGCTGTATTCACACCCATCCGTCCTGGTTGAGAAGTCAGTGGGGTGTTTGCTTTTTCGTGAAATAGCAACTGATCAATGCCAAAATCCCAACCAAATAAATATTGAATTAATGTGAGTGAGGCAATTGTCAAAACAGTAAACGCGCAGACTCGATCAATTATTTTGAGATGGGGTGGTGGAGTAAGTATTCGCTTTCTGTCTACGTATCTACCCGTAGGGTTGGGGTGATAGGAAGAACTTCTCTCTCTACTTCCTAATCTCCCCATCTCCCCATCAACACTAACAGACAAAAACAGCGATAGACCTGATAGAAAAAAGCACAGCGCTGTGTTACCTTTCATACTCACTGTGCTGAGATAAAAGCAGTTTTTGAAAAAGTCAATATCGAACCACCAGCCAAGCATGACTGAGCCGCCGAGCACGATTGCGATTATGCTTCCAGTTAGTGTAATCACTGAAGGTGAAAAGACTGAGTAAAAACCTTGCTGGTGTAAGCGGTTGACTTTTAGCATTGAAGGTGTTTTGACTGCGTTTATCGATTGCAGTAAATTTGAAGACGGATTACAAAACAGTACTAGTGGTCTGGAAAAAAGTGAAAGCTGATATCATTTCCGCTTGAATAATTGTATTATTCTTTGAGGTTAGTAATGGATAATTGGGATATTAACTATGCCCGATGCCCAACTGCGTCAGAATAATACCATAAGCAATTAGCCGGAATTGATGTGAAGGGGTACGGGATGAATAACTATCCCTTTCCCCCCAATCCCCAGAGAGGGTTATGAGTCTCCACTCAACTGAAAAGTATTGAGTGTGGTGTTGAATGCAAGTTCTCTTTCTAATTGTATATTTCCAACAAGATGCAATAGATCACTAATGTAATATGTGAATATATTGGATTTTTTAGAATCTATCTTTATACAGATTTTTTTAATTATTCAAAAAATAATTAATGCTTTGTAGAACGCCGTTTCAAGGTAGAGTAAGCCTTAATAACTATTGTAGGGGCGTAGACGCGGAGCGGCTTATAAGAACGGCCATTCGCCCCTACTTTTAGAAAAACAATTTAAATCGCGCTAGTAGACTTTCAATTGTTGGTAGCAAAATTTTATCTAATTCTAGAGTATCTTGAAATTGTAAAATTTGTGTAGGTGGTAAATCAAAAGGAAACTCTCCTGGAAAATCAGGACGCTGCATTTGCGCTAGTAAAATTTGTTCAGACCTTTTGCTGCTAATTGCGTAGCCAATTTCCACACAAACGCTGGGACTAGGAATTAATTGAGCAGTTTGTTTACCTTCTATCTTGGCAATAGGCGTGGTATCTGCAATGAACAACAAACTTCTACGAATTTTTCGCATCATAGTGCTTCCTAGTCGTAGAGGAGTCTCTTGAGGACGGTGAGATTCTACTAATTTTAAAGGCAGACGCGATCGCAAGTTCAATTTTTCCACACTCAGCAATAATGCTTCCCGCAATGCATCCGTTGCTGGTGCATATTCTGTTTGATAACAAAAAAATATTGTCGGTTCTAATTGTGCTAAAACTGACTGTTTAGTGAAATAAATCTCGTGACTAATCAAGTCAATATTAGCCACACAATAGCCGCCACTACCTTCTATATAAAATTCAATATTTTCCCCTTCTAGATAGCGACCAAACCACGTTGATTTTCTGATATCATCGCTGTCTTCTAAAAAATCTGCTCTTAGCCCCGATTTCAGCAGACTCTTTTTGTTGAGGCGAATATCCGATGGGCGTTTTTCTAGTTCTTGTATCGGCTCGTAATTTTCAAGATACCATGCTCTCAGAGCAATTATTGACATAAGGCGCTATTCAAATATTTCAAATGTCTCGTGCTATTTATTCCACTTCGTACCAGCTTACACCTACTAGTCCAAGATGGGGAAAGGTTAAGGGGAAAAAGTTAAGGGACATTTAAAAAACAACAACACCTAAGCAACTAATAGCTGAGTTATTTCCTCTCATCGTTAATTCTAGCCGGGGATGTACTGGGTGAATCACCTTTTGACTTCAGTGAAGTCAATCAGTTACAGCGCCCCCTTCTTTTCACTATGAGGAAATATCGCCTTTAGAGTTAGGTGTTGTTGTTTGATAACGAGACAGATTGAGTTTCAACAGCGTCTTTACCTCTTTTTTTAGTTTACTCATCTAGCTGTTTTATCTGCCAGGGAAGCTTGGTTTGCTTCAATTATTAAATTAGCATTATTTAGAGAAGAGTGTGTTTGTTTGAAACTAAACTTTACTTTTTCCAGAAAAAGTCAATGCTCAATGCTCAATGTTCAATTGTCAATGAGCTTGTTAGTAGAACATCTTTAATTAAAGAGGAAATATACAAAATCTAGAGAAAAATATAGTTTACAAGTCTTAGTTTTTTTATATTTTATGAGTATTGACTCATAAAATATGAAGTTATAAAAACAAAACTTCTGTTAAAGGTTAGTGGTTAGTCAAGGGTCAAGGGTCAAGGGTGATTAGGCATTGTGAAGAGACGCGGTGAATCAATCAAAAATATTCTCCGTGTCTCCCGTGTCCCCCTTGTCTCCTTTCCCGTGTCCTCCCTGTCTCCCCAACCGGGAACCCTCACTAGGATAACAACCGTCATAGTCACAACTGTGTTTTCTTCACTCTTCCCATTCGGGCAGTGGGTAGTCCAAAATGGGTTGCATGTGTTTCAAATGATTCAAACATTATGCCTAGAACACCCAATGAATACGCAGTACACTTACTAATGGCAAGTGGTCATCGAGAAGAGGTGCGGTTTCCGACGATTCAGGATTTTCAAAAGTGGTATAGTGGCGAACTGATGCCAAAATCTGCCTCCGATGACTTTATGAACGTGCCGATCAAAAATATTCAAGGTGAATACATGGTTGTGCGTCCCTCGCGGATTGTGGCTATTCGTGTGGAACCACTTTTTAGCTCTAGTGTGGAAAGATTTACTTGACACTGCTCTTGGTTTTCATCCCGTGGCTCAAGCCACAGGGTTTTCAACCTACTTTCTGATAAATTATGAGAAAAACGCTTGCTTTGCTTTGCTTAAGTTTAGGAATTAGCTTTGTAAATCCTGTTTTCTCTGGGTTAGCTCAGGTATCTATTCCGATTAACATACCACCTTTGCCATCACCACCAACCAACTCCACCGAACCATTACCACCACCAGAGTTATCACCACCACTAAGATTGGTAACTTTAGGCACTGATTGTAAACCCATTCATCAATGCTTAGGTTGGGATGAACAACTTTGGGGTGGAAAGAGCAAACGAGGCGATCGCAAAGCAATGTTGGCATCTATTGACAACAGTTTACGTTACCTGACAACAGAGAAGGCACGAGCAGCGTATCAAAATTATCCTATTTCTGAAATCACCCTGGCTCGCGTTCGTCGTAGCTTGCTGCGTTTTCGTGAGTTGGTGGTTAGCTCGAAATCACCAGAGCAACTGCAAGCTGCTGTGCGTCGAGAATTTGATTTTTATCAATCAGTTGGCAATGACGGTAATGGTACTGTCAAATTCACAGCCTACTATGAGCCAGTTTATACTGCCAGTAGAGTTCGCACTTCAGTATATAAATATCCTCTTTATCGACTACCGCCCGATATTGACACATGGGTAAAACCACATCCTAAACGTCTAGACCTAGAAGGAAAAGATGGTTTATTGGGTGATAAAAGTCAATTACACGGCTTGGAATTATTTTGGCTTCGCGATCGCCTAGATGCATATCTAGTACATATCCAAGGTTCTGCCCAACTAAGATTAACAAATGGTAAAAGAACCTCTGTTGGTTACGCCGGAGGAACTGATTATCCTTGGACTAGTATCGGCAAAGAACTAGCTAAAGATGGCAAGTTACCTTTACAAAGTTTAACAATGCCTACCCTGATCACATACTTCCGCCAAAATCCCAAAGAGATGAATAGTTATCTACCACGGTGGGAACGCTTCGTCTTTTTCAAGGAAACTGGCGGTACACCTGCAACTGGCAGTATTGGCGTACCAGTTACACCAGAACGTTCCATTGCCACAGATAAATCTCTCATGCCACCGGGCGCATTAGCAATAATTAATAACTCGTTTCCTTATCCTGCGGGTAAAGGAAAACTGGTTAAACGCCAAGTCAGTCGGTTCGTTCTCGACCAAGATACAGGTAGCGCGATCAAAAGTCCAGGACGGGTAGATTATTTTATGGGAACTGGTAAATTAGCAGGCGATCGCGCCGGGATTACAGGTGGTAATGGTACTCTATATTATTTGCTATTGAAGGAGTGATTGGGGAGAAAACAATTAAAAATTAAAAATTAAAAATTAAAAATTGGGAAGAAGGGGAACAAGGGGGAAATGGAGGACAAGAGAGAAAACAGAAAACCAACCACTAACCACTAACCACTTAGCACTATGAAATTTAGCGATATACTGGCGAAACTTGGTGATGCTGCTGCTTCTAATAGTTTTAATTTCGACAAAGATAATAATCCAGAAATTGCTGGAATCGCAGCAATTAATGAAGCGACAAGCGGAACTCTTAGCTACATTGAAGGGCCAAAATTTGCCACAATGGTAAGTAAGACTACTGCAAGCGCTTTAATTTTGCCCCAAAGTGAAGTACTACAAGCACAAGCACAAGAACGTGGTATAGCTTGGATTACTACTCCAGAACCAAAGCTAATCTTTGCAAGAGCGCTCAAATTTTTCTACCAACCTTGGCGTCCAACTCCAGAGATTCATTCGACTGCTGTAATTAGTCCGAATGCGAAAATTGGCAATGATGTTTACATTGGCCCTCATGCTGTAGTTCATGAGGGAGTAGAAATTGGTGATGGTGCATATATTCATGCCAATGTTGTGATTTATCCTGATGCGAAGATAGGCGATCGCACAACTTTACATGCTAACTGCACAATCCACGAACGTACTCTCATTGGTGCAGATTGTGAAATTCACAGTGGTGCTGTCATTGGTGCGGAAGGCTTTGGCTTTGTACCAACTGCTACTGGTTGGCTGAAAGTTGAACAATCAGGTCATACAGTTTTAGAAGATGGTGTTGTCGTTGGCTGTAACAGCGCCATTGATCGTCCCGCAGTCGGCGAAACACGGGTTGGTCGCTATACAATTATTGATAATTTAGTACAGATTGGTCACGGTTGCCAAATTGGTGCAGGTTGTGCATTAGCTGGTCAAGCCGGGATTGCAGGAGGTGTTACCCTCGGTAATCGCGTCATTTTGGCGGGACAATCAGGAATAGCTAACCAAGTGAAAATCGGTGATGGTGCGATCGCCTCTGCTAAAGCCGGTATTCACAGTGATGTAGCACCAGGAGAAATTGTCTCTGGACTTCCCGCAGTACCCCACAAACAATTTATAAAAGTGTCTGCTATTTTAAATCGCTTACCTGATATGTATCAAACATTCAAACAATTGCAACGCCAAATGAAACAAAAATAATTAAGTCAATGGTCAATGGTCATTTGTTATTCTCCACATCCCCCTTGTCTCCCTTGTCTCCCTTGTCCCGCATGTTCAGTTTCAAGTGTTGTTGAAAAAACCTACACTTGTCAGGTGCTTTGATTGCTGCTGTAAATCAGCAGGTCTACCATTAGATAGATTTTTTAATTGTTGTGCTTGAAATTGAAAACAAGCCTATTTTGGCTATGCATGATACTGGTATTATGAGCGAAAGAAGGCGATTTCAGTTCGGTAAAAAGGCTTAAAGTAAATGTTAGTACTATAGCCAGCAAGATTTTTTCTAGCATAGTCCTCCCCACACCTATAAAATTAATAAAATAAAATCTACTTTTAGTTGTAGCTAAGATCGATTTTTTTCTCAACTAAACTAATCACAATGTTCGTAGTTAGTGATTTAGATCAATACGGTTCAGTTAAGAAGAAATGTAGGTTGGGTTGAGTGCAAGCGAAACCCAATAAAGCCTTGATAATGTTGGGTTACTCTGCGAGAAGCCGCGCAGGGCGCGTCTACGTTCCTCAAACCAACCTACGCTAGTTTTAGTTTTTAGCCTTAACTGAACCGTATTGTGATTTAGATTAAATAATATTGTGATAAATATCACTAATTTGTTTAACAAAAAAACTGTTAGGTATATTTCTTACTAATTTAGTGAAAGATTATTTATTAAATAAAAATAAAATTACCGTTCGTCCTTCTCACTCAATACGGTTCGGATAAGACAAATAGATTGGCATTTAAATCCTATCCTGTAGAGACCTTGCAGTGCAAGGTCTCTACATGACCAAATTATGCCGAAAAATCCTTAACCGAACCGTATTGCCTTCTCAGTTGGATTATCCGATCGCATTTTAAAGCTAGAATAATCAGGTCGTTAAAGATATCTCATCACTTACCGCCTGCTTCTCAACAATATATATGAACGCTACACAAGAACTATTAAAAGAAAAATTACAGCAAGCTTTAGTTGCAGCTTTTGGCGCGGAGTTAACTGGAGTAGATCCGGTGTTGGTTGCTGCAAGTAATCCGAAATTTGGTGATTATCAGGCGAATGTGGCTTTATCTTTAGCCAAGCGTTTAGGACAACAACCACGAGCGATCGCTCAGGCGATTGTTGATAAACTGGATGTAGCTGATATCTGCAAACCACCAGAAGTGGCTGGGCCTGGTTTTATCAATCTCAAACTCACTACAGAATATCTGGAAGCGCAAATAGCTACAATGCAAGCAGATTCCAGATTAGGAGTTGCGAAGGCGAAAACCTCAAAACGCGAAATTGTGGATTTTTCCAGTCCCAACATCGCCAAAGAAATGCACGTCGGACACTTACGTTCCACAATTATTGGCGATAGCATTGCTCGAATTTTAGAATTTCAAGGACATGATGTGCTGCGCTTGAATCACGTTGGCGATTGGGGAACGCAGTTTGGGATGTTAATTACGTATCTGCGAGAAGTTTACCCCGAAGCTTTGACAACTGCTAATGCTTTAGACATTGGTGATTTAGTCGCTTTTTATCGACAAGCGAAAAAGCGGTTTGATGAAGATGAAGCTTTCCAAGAACAAGCACGCAAAGAAGTTGTCAGGTTACAAGCAGGCGCAGAAGATACAATTCATGCTTGGAAATTGTTGTGTGAACAATCAAGGAAAGAGTTTCAAGTTATTTACGATTTGCTAGATATTAAAGTACAAGAACGGGGAGAGTCTTTTTATAATCCCTTATTGCCAAAAGTTGTAGAAAATTTAGAACAGACTGGATTGCTGGTAGAAGATCAAGGCGCAAAATGTGTTTTCTTGGAAGGATTTACTAACAAAGAAGGTGAACCACTGCCCTTAATTGTGCAAAAATCTGATGGTGGTTACAACTACGCAACCACAGACTTAGCTGCTATCCGCTACCGAATTCAAGAAGATCATGCCAAACGCATAATTTATGTTACAGATGCTGGACAAGCAAATCATTTTGCCCAGGTGTTTCAGGTAGTCCGTAAAGCTGGGTGGGTTCCCGATGATGTGGAACTCGTTCATGTTCCCTTCGGTTTGGTTCTGGGTGAAGATGGTAAGAAATTCAAAACTCGTTCTGGTGATACAGTACGGTTACGGGATTTATTGGATGAAGCGATCGCTCGCTCTCGTACAGACTTAGAAAATAGATTAACACAAGAGGGACGGCAAGAAACCGAAGAGTTCAAAGCCAATGTTGCTAAAGTAGTTGGTATTAGTGCGGTGAAGTATGCAGATTTGAGTCAAAACCGTACCAGTAACTATGTTTTCAGCTATGACAAAATGCTGTCTCTCAAAGGTAACACCGCACCTTACATGCTTTATGCTTACGTCCGTACCCAAGGAATTAGCCGCGAAGGTAATGTTGATTTTGAAAAGTTGGGTACAGATGCCAAAATTATGCTAAAGGAAGACACAGAATTAACTTTAGCCAAGCATTTGTTACAACTCGACGAAATTATTAGTGAAGTTGAGCAAGATTTGTTGCCCAATAGATTATGTGAATACTTGTATCAACTCAGCGATAAATTTAATAAGTTCTACGAAAATTGTCCAGTTCTCAAATCTGAGGAACCAATCAGAACATCACGTTTAGCAGTGTGTTATTTAACAGCTAGAACTTTGAAATTGGGATTGTCTTTGTTAGGAATTCAAGTGTTAGAGCGGATGTAGGATATTTGGTGGAACTAAAGTTAGTTTAGGCGATCGCATTATGGTACAGACACCTGCAAAAAGCATCACCTTGGAAGAGTTTCTGAAGCTACCAGAAACGAAACCTGCAAGTGAGTATATTGACGGTAAAGTTATCACAAAACTAATGCCACAGGGAAAACATAGTACAATTCAAGGTGAATCCATCATTGCTATCAACGCAGTTGTCAAGTCTAAGCGAATTGCTCGTGCTTTTCCAGAATTGCGCTGTACATTTGGTGGCAGATCCATAGTACCAGATGTATCTGTTTTTACTTGGAACAGAATTCCCCGTGATGAGAAGGGCGAAATTGCTAATATTTTCTCAGTAGCTCCAGATTGGACGATTGAAATCTTATCACCCGACCAAAGCGTAACAAAAGTAACCAAAAATATTCTGCATTGTTTGAGTTATGAAACGCAAATGGGCTGGTTGATTGATCCAGAGGAGCAAATAGTTTTGGTATATATACGCAATCAACAGCCAGTAGTGTTAGAAGAACCAGAAGCTTTGTTACCTACACCAGGATTCGCCAGTGAATTTAAGCTGACAGTAAAAGAGTTATTTGGTTGGCTGTTAGATTGAGACCAACAGGATAATCTTATAGTTAGTAAAGTACCACCAACCACCAACAACTAACCACTAGTAGATTTGCTAGTCTAAAGATATTGGCAAGTGCATTGCTGGCGATCGCACAACTGCGTAATCTTTACTAAGTAAAGAAACTTAATATACAAAATAATAACAGAGACACGATTATGACAGCACCAGAAGATCAACCCTCTCGTTTCTACACTCAAGAAGATATCCAGAAAATTCTACACTTGGCGATCGCCCGCCAAGCCAAAGACCAAGAAAAAGAATTTTCCTATGAACAACTCTTAGAAATTGCTGGAGAATTAGAAATTCCCCCAGAAACTCTCCAATTAGCAGAACGTGATTGGCAAGTTACCAAAGGAGAAATACAGCAAAGACAAGCTTTTAACAACTATCGGATCGGAAGATTTAAAAAGCGCTTTGGTAAATTTACCATTGTCAATGGTGTGTTGCTTTTAGTTGATCTAGTCGGTGGTGCTGGTCTATCTTGGTCACTCTATATTTTGCTATTTTGGGGACTGGGTGTAGCCCTTGATGCTTGGAACACCTTTCAAACTAAAGGCGAAGATTACGAAATGGCTTTCCAAAAATGGTATCGCCAGAATCAGGTTAAACAAACTATTAACAGAGTCGTCAATAAATTCCTGAACGCATGGCAGAGTTAGAAGAAGGGGGGGATAAGGGAGACAAGGGAATACTAACCACTAACAACCACAGCATTTATCTTGGATAATTATGCGTAAATTTCTGATTGATACAGATACTGCTTCCGATGATGCTGTGGCTTTGATTATGGCGCATCGTTGGACAGATGTCCGTGTTGAAGCGGTAACAGTTGTTAGTGGTAATGTCTCCGTAGAACAAGGAACGAAAAACGCCCTATATACACTTGAAGTCTGCAAAGCTGCTACACCAGTATATATTGGCTGTGGCAAACCAATATTGCGAGAATGTAATTATGCTCATTGGTTTCACGGCGATGATGGTATGGGTAACAAACATTACCCTGAAGCAAAAAGTAAGCCCCAGACAGCACATGCAGTAGACGTAATTATTGACACAATCAAGATTAATCCCGGTGAAATTACTCTAGTTACGTTAGGGCCACTGACTAACATTGCAACAGCATTATTACGTGCGCCAGAAATTGCATTATTAGTACAGCGTTGTGTGATTATGGGTGGTGCAGCCAATACTGTGGGCAACGTGACGCCTGCTGCTGAATATAATATTTGGGTAGATCCAGAAGCCGCGAAGATAGTTTTTCACAGTGGTATGGCTTGTGAAATGGTTGGTTGGGAATTGAGTCGCCACGATGCAGCGTTAACTTCCAGCGAAATAGAACAAGTTATTAATTTCGGTACAGAAACAGCACGTCTAGCAATGGAGTGCAACATCACAGCTTTAGATGCTAGTGTAAATATTCAGTCTGCTTCTGGTTTAATGTTACCCGATCCCGTAGCCATGGCAGTTGCCCTTGAGCCAGATATCGTAACGCGCCAAGGCAAATACTTTGTAGATGTAGAAACAATAAGCACACTCACGCGGGGTGCAACAGTTGTGGATGAATTAGATGTATTGCGAAAAACCCCCAACATAAATGTCATCTGGTCAATAAATGTACCACGCTGGAAAGAAATTTTGTATTGTTGTTTGCGATCGCAATAGTCAATAGTCAATGCTCAAATGTCAACTGAACCTTAACCAATGACCAATGACTATTGTACAGACGCGTAGACGCTCGTAAGAGCGGCTTCAAGTCAATGATTAATGACAGACGCGATTAATCGCGTCTCTACTAATAACTAACTAAAATCTAAAACAGGCCAATCTACTTGGCGGTAATAACGAGTCATATCGTCAAATTTTCGCAATTCCGCACGATTAATCAGAAATTCTGGTGTATTTAATAACCATTGTTGATTCAACTGTGAAAATAGAGTAGCAAGGCGATCGCGATCTAAATTTGGTGAAACTTCCCCAAAATAGCCTAAAGTTACATGGGCAGTAAAGTGATACTGTTGTTCGATGCCTAAGCTCATAATGTTAGGATTTTGATAAATTGCCCGACGAAAGTTAATTATCTCTTCGTAAGAATTTTGATCTTGGGGTACTAGACAAACAGCTACAGCCCTTGTCATTACCATCAGTCCTAGCATTTGCCAACGGATAGGATGAACAACACGTTTTATCAAAGATGTTTGATATTGCTGAAAAATGTCAGCAAAACAAGAACGCAATTGTTGTTCGTAATCAGGATTTTTTTCACAAGCATCACGAAAAGTACTATCCCAAATTACATCTGCCAAAGTTAAATGGAAGCTAGCAGGCGGTACGGGTACAATCAGATCATTACCAATCGGTAACTGCAAGAGTTCCTCTTGATAACTCTGCAATTGAGCATAGAAATTAGAGTTTTGTGTCTCTTCTTGGTGGGGCGGGGTAATAACCGTATAACCTGGAAAACCCACAGCTTGTCTATTGCCATTTTGTGTTCGCTGAAATTTGGAAGATTCCAGGATATGCTGGACTTGAGTTCCATAGGCTTCTGGTAGTGTCATCCGTGCTACCCGGTTGAGGTAGGTTTGATAATTGTCGTCCACGTTTCATATCCTCGCACTCTGTCCTTGATTTTAATTTGTTAGTGGTTGCTTGTTGATTGTTGATTGTTGGTCAATTGTCAAGAAATAGGGGTGTAGGGGAATCTTACATATTGAATGTTTAACAATCGGAGGTTTCTCATGCCAATTTATGTTTACTGGGGTGAGGACGATTTTGCTATCGAAAAAGCAGTTGCACTTTTACGCGATCGCATCCTTGACTCTTCCTGGACAAGTTTTAACTATACTACCCTTTCGCCAGATCAAGCTGATGCTGCGATCGCTGGGTTAAATCAAGTGATGACACCACCTTTTGGTGCTGGTGGCCGCTTGGTATGGCTTGTCAATACAACTATTTGCCAACACTGTCCAGATAATGTGTTATCAGAATTAGGACGCACTTTACCAGTAATTCCCGAAGATTCATTTTTATTATTGACTAGCCGTAATAAGCCTGATGAACGGCTCAAGTCTACGAAACTTTTAAAACAATTTGCGGCTGAATACCGTGAATTTTCGTTGATTCCGCCTTGGAAAACAGAACTATTGGTGCAATCTGTCCAGACTACTGCTCAAGCTGTAGGTGTAAAATTGACTTCTCAAGCAGCAGAAATTTTAGCGGAAGCTGTAGGCAACGATACACGCCTACTGTACAATGAGTTAGAGAAAATACAGCTTTATGCTGGTGGCACAAACAAACCACAAGATATAGATGTTGTTACTCAGCTAGTTAGAAATACTAATCAGAATAGCTTACAACTAGCAGCAGCCATGAAGGCGGGAGATACAGCCAAAGCTTTAGCTATATTGGCTAATCTCATTAATGCTTGTGAACCCTCGTTACGGATCATTGCGACACTGATTGGTCAATTTCGTACCTGGTTATGGGTAAAAATCATGGTGGAAAGTGGTGAACGCGATCCACAAGCGATCGCCAAAGCAGCTGAAGTCAGCAACCCCAAGCGTATCTATTTTTTACAGCAAGAAGTTAAATCACTTTCTGTGCAGCAACTTATTAACTGTTTACCCCTATTACTAGAATTAGAAGTAAGTCTCAAACAAGGAGCAGTAGAAATGTTAGTACTCCAGACAAAAATTATCGAAATTTGTCAGGTATGTCAAAGAAAATGAGTAAAAATCTGAATATAGCCAAAATTGAGTTTTTTCTCGGAACTTCTCTCTCCTAAAATTATTCATTCTAATTAAGATAATGATATTTGTAGTTGTTTTTAATAAAGCAAATGAACAGACTATACCAACTATTGTGCCGACCTAAGCTAACTCAAACTGTTTATCAAAGTGTATTTTTTCGCTCTTTGACTATAGCTAGTTTTTTCTCTACGGTTTTGATATTTAGCTCAACAGTTCATGCTCAAAATTCTCCAACCAACAATAAAGATATACTCAATTACTCTAGAGTTTTATTACGGATTGAACCAGAACGACAGCAAGCTTTTGACCAAATTAAGAAAATTATTGGTGATCGAGAAATTCCTAAGATTGTTTGTAGTGAACCCAGTAGCTTTAACTCTCTACCATCCCAGGCTAAAGATATAGCAGTCAATTACTGCAATCGTTCCCAGCAAATCGTTGAATCCAATGGTCTTAGCATTGATGAATTCAACCAAATTACTCTCCAGTTACAAAATAATGAAGACTTAAAACGACAGATTTACAATAATTTAATTCGTTTACAAAAAACACCTAATGAGCAATAGATAAAAGTTACTGATGTTTTATATTTAGATACTATATAGAGTGCCTGCCGAAAATTGGCTTTCTAAGAAATTTTGCCGTCGTTTGGCATGAATATTCTTCATATGTTTTTTAACAGTGTTGATACTTATGTAAAGATAAGCTGCAATTTCTTTATAACTATAATTAGCTCTATATAAACACCAAATATCAGTTTCTCGCTGTGTGAGATGGTATTGTGCAACTTCTGCGATCGCTAAGTTTCTCATTGACTCATAACGATTTTCAATTGTAACTAAGAAACCAGAATCTTTGCATTTAGTTAAATCAAGCCATCTCACACGGACTCGAAATATTTTTGTCTTATTAAGCGAAATTTCATCAGATAAAAAAAATACTTTATTAAGCGATTGATTACGACTGACAAGTAACAACTCACAAATATGCCAAATAGCTTGTGGTAATTTGTGATCTTCATAGCTATCTTGTTGCAGTTGATGAAAAATATGATGTGCTGATGCATTAGCATAAATAAGTTCACCCGCTTCACTAATAATTAGCAATCCATCTTGCAAGCTTTCCATCACTTCTTGCAAAAAATCCGCTTGCTGACAAGAATGGTAAGTAGGATTATCTTTTGAATTTAGTAATAAATCTGTGAAAGCGGTCATAATAACTTAATTATTTATTTTAAACATTTGATTTTGAATTAATTTGCATAAAAATTCAAAATTTGTTCATAGCCGCGCTGAAGCGCAACCACAAACGAGAAACCTGTGGTACAGATGAAATTTTATTTAAGTTCCAAAATATTTTAGAAACCTATATTGATTGAAATTGACATAATTTAAATACAAATCTTTGATTGCTGATTTCGGATATATAGCAATCCTATATGATTTATAAGAATCGCAAAGCTCAGATGCCCGACTTCTCTTAAGAAATCGGGCATCTTGTCTCTCATGAAAGATTTAGATTTAATATTTGATTTTATACTTCATACATCATTGGTATCAATTAATTACCGCTCCCAGTCCCCGATATCCCATCCCTATTTTCAAGACACGTAACATCCCGACTCATCTATGCAAATTAAAACTATATTCTTTTTTACATTTTTTTAGAGAATCGTTAACTATAACATAAACTCCGTATGTTCGCGCCATTGAGTGCGTTACTATCCTAAATAATGTAAATGACATTACCAGAACTTATGGAGCCAGAAACTTTACCAACCGAGGTAATTCTGACGCATCCGCGTCAATCCCTCGGTAGTGTGAAACTTGATTGGATACCGCAACCGGGAAATTATCTTGATATAGAAGGAAAAACCTATGCTGTTTTAGAACGTCGTCACCGTTATCAGCTCAAGTCGGGGCGTTACCGTTTGTATAAAATAGCTTTGTATGTGCAATCTGCTAAACGACCAGAAGAAAAAAGCTGGTTGGATGGACGTTGGATTGTTGGCAATGCTAATTGCCGCTATAATGCTCATTCAGAAATTATTCGCTGTGCGGTTAATCCAGAAGGGCCATGCGAATCTTGCCGCTACTATGAAATCAGTGAACAGTAATCAGTTATC
Organism: Pelatocladus sp. BLCC-F211; assembly: GCF_041928655.1. Classification (NCBI taxonomy): domain Bacteria; kingdom Bacillati; phylum Cyanobacteriota; class Cyanophyceae; order Nostocales; family Hapalosiphonaceae; genus Pelatocladus; species Pelatocladus sp. BLCC-F211. The sequence goes on from NZ_JBHFLM010000243.1 coordinate 18,373, forward strand.
AGTTATCAATTGATAGCTGTTTGCTGCTAAATAGTAACTAGTAGCTGAATCAGCCTTCTGGCTTTATCCTTGAATATTTTCAAATACTTCTCCTACTGTTAAACGCATACCATTTACAAAATCCCATCCTGACTGGGGACGTTTCCCAGCTAACTGAACTTCTCGTAAAACTAACAAACCATCTCCTGTTTGCGCGATCGCTCCTATCCCCTTGGAAATGCTTACTACTTCCCCTGGATTACCTGATACTGTTGACGAATTAGATTCTTTTTGGAGATATTCCTGAAGCTCCAATGGTAATTCCTGCCAGTAAGTAGAGTCAAGGGGAGCGGTTGCAGTAATTTTTATTGGTTGGTTGCGAAAGCTAGTGATACAGTTGGGGTAAAAGCCTCTGATTTGATTGTGTAATTCGAGCGCGCTCTTTGACCAATCTAGTTGGTAATCTTCCTTTTTAATCAAAGGTGCATAAGTAGCCTCAGAATTATCTTGAGGAATTGGCTCAATCTCTCCACGTTCTAAACCGAGCAAAGTTTCTACTAGTAAATCTGCACCTGTTGTGGCTAGTTTTTCTGCTAAATCTTGGGCATTATCTAATAAGTTGATTGGTGTAGTAGCTTTTAATAGCATGGCGCCAGTATCCATACCCGCATCCATCAACATCGTCGTGATCCCTGTTTCTTTTTCCCCGTGATACAAACACCACTGAATTGGAGCTGCACCCCGGTATTTGGGTAAAATCGAGCCATGTACATTCACACAACCTAATTTAGGCATATCCAAAATTTCTTGAGAGAGAATTTGCCCATAGGCGATTACTACAAATACATCTGCGCCTATTTCTCTAAGTTGAGTGAGAGTTTCAGCATCTTTTTTGACTCGCTGGGGTTGCCATACTGGTAAACTGTGAGTCGTCGCAACAGTTTTGATCGGCGAAGGTATTAGCTGATTTCCTCTACCTCGGCGCTTGTCAGGCTGGGTAACAACTGTCAATACATCAAACTCTGGATGATTCAGCAATTTTTCCAGAGTCGGAACCGCAAATTGGGGAGTACCAAAGAATACAACTTTCATGGTTTGTCAATGATCAAGAGTCAATGGTCAATGGTCAATGGTCAAGAGTCAATAGTACTTTGTTAGTATTTATTCTCTTTACACGCCTCACCAATGACAAATGATAAATGACGACCCTCACCATTTAGCTTTAATTTGTGCGGATTTAGATCAGTAGAGTTATAATATATAAACTGAGTACTCAGTCAGTATAAACTGTATCTGTTACAACCAAGCTCTACTCTTCGGCTTTGTCTCGCAGCAAGCCAACCAGCGTCTACTATAATCAACATAAATTTTTATAAATTTTTCCAAGAAGCCAGCTGCTTTCGCCAAGCTTCTAGGCTAGGGTGTGTTACCAAGATTGCTATCGGCAAAAGATTCTGTTGTTGCAGTTGTTCTCAATATAGATTTCTTTTAGCTAAACTTTAATTAGTTATGGCTTGAGTTCGTTTAATTAGAACAATACTTTACTTTTGCTAAATTCCTGAGTTGTGACTGCACATGGTCGTTATCGGTAAAGTTTAATGTGGTAGGAACAAAATAAACAGGCTTGCTCTGCCAATTTCAACCTACCCATCTTTGATATCTCTAGTAGTCAATATCACAAATTAATGAAAAATTAAGTAATGACTACAGAGTGATGCTTAGATGCTGATTAAACTGGGTTTTAGCATCAGCAAGAATTTTGTCCGGTAGTGACAAGCGTCAACTTATCATCCGTCAGTGTCTTGCTAGTATATTTTGCTAGCTTGTATTGGCTGTTAGTATTTTGTAAGAATTCTTACACAAGAATTTGTAAAATTATGGCAAATTTTAGTGATTTATCTAGTGAATACAGTTAGTTTCCTGTTATACATATAATCGAAAGTCTGCTCCATAACTATACTGGCGTCACTTCTCACACAGCAACCGCCCTCTAGTAGAGTCAACCAATGCTTAAACATCTTTTGCTGTCAGGATGGTTTCGCGTACAACCATTCTTCAAGTATGTTGTCGTCTTGATGCTGATCGCGCCCCTAGTGGATGCATCTAGTCACTCTTCCTCAGCGCAATCACAAACAGCTAAAAGTACTTCGATGATGACGGAGTTAGCATCTGCTTCTACGCAAACAGATGCTAGAAATATCTCTAGTCAGAATCAAGTATCAAAACTAGCTAATATTGACTCTTTGGCAGGCAAACACCAATCCTTACAAGTGTCTATAGCTACTGCTGAACCGCAAATATTAATAGTCGATAAAGTAGATTCTTGGGCAGTAGAAGGTGATTCTCTATCGGTGATCGAAATACCTGATAACGACTCATTGGCGGCGGTAGAACTCGCACCAGCAAAAGTGCAACCGGATTCTGTATCTGGAGGACTGTCTACTAGTCAAATCAGTTTAGTGGAAAAGTTAAAGGCTGCAAAACTACAGTCTTTAGAGGGCGATAAAATTTATCTATCGATGGATCAGTCTAATAGTCCATCACCTCAAGCAGCTACGATAGTAACTCCACAGTACAAAGAATTACCTGTAGTTGAACAATCTGAGCAAGCACAACAACAACAGCAAGATCCAATCGCCAGTCCGCATCCAATTCCTTGGAATTGGATCATGACTACACATCAAACTGTTAGTTCTAAAAACGGTTCTGGAGTACGCTATTATCGCAGTCTACCTGTAGTTTCTCCAGATGGTAGATATGCTGCTTACAGCCGTGTCCAATTAGAAGTAAAACCAGAACTCTATAACAGCCGTGTCAGCAGCGTTTTGTTCTTAGAAGACAGACAAACTGGGAAATTGCGGGTGGTATCTTCCACCTCTCGCAACATGGATACTTTAATCAATGCCAAAGTTTCTCATGATGCAAATGGTGAAGGGACAATTGGGGTATTAGTTCCCGTCAGTTGGTCAGAAAAAGGCGATCGCTTCCTAGCACGCAAATTTGAAGCTGTATTTAATACGTCTGACGCTACAGACAGAGCGGTAATTTGGGATCGACAAAGCGATCGCATTAACACCATCTCTCCTGCTTATGATGAGCAAGAACATGAAAAAATTGCCGTACTCTTAGGCTGGAGTAAAACCCAACCTAATAAAATTCTATTCCGTAGTGGTGAAATGGGCGAAGAAGAATGGCCTGTATTGGCAGTTTCTAACGATGGTAGTACAGCTATAGCCACAGACACAGATAAAGCAGTAACTTTTGGTGAAAAAGTCAAAGAAGTCTGGCCTGGCCCGCAAGTAGCTTATCGCTGAAAATACCTCTAACCCTCCTCACCTCACAAAGGGGAGGGGAGAAAACAATTAAAAATTAAAAATTAAAAATTAAAAATTGGGAAGAAGAAGAAGGGGACAAGGGGAGCCACTGCGCCCTTGCGGGTTAAGAGCGTTGTAGCAAGTGGCGTGGACAAGGGAGAATTATTATTAATTGTAAATTTATGCGATCGCTCCAACAATGATGAATGATGAACTATGCTTTTTCATAATTCACCATTGATAATTCATTATTTAGATCATGTCTCAAGAATTTCCCATAGGTAGCAAAGTCCGCGTTATCGCCTTACCCCCCTACGTTAAAACAGCCGATCCTATGCCTATGTTACGTCCGCCTGATGTGATTCGTATTGGCGAAGAAGGTGTGGTACTGGATCGTCGTCCTGCTGGATACTGGGGTGTCCGTTTCAGTAAGGGGGCTTTTCTGATGGAAAGCCAATATATTGAAAGTGTAGAAGCTAGCGAAGCTGAGAATAGCGACGAGTAATTGTAAACTTGTGTTAAGTTGTGATTCTGGTCAGCACAATGACTTCTCGCCGCCATTTTTTAACTATATTATTCGCTAGTTGTTTTACACTCATTAGTTGGTTAAATTTTGTCCCAGTAGCTAACGCCTTGGGCGGAAAACTTCCCGCTATTAACCAACCTGCTCCAGAGTTTTCTTTACCAACCAACTCTGGCGAAGGTAAAATTTCTCTTTCTGATTATCGTGGTCAATGGGTAGTTCTTTACTTTTATCCCAAAGACTTCACCCCAGGTTGTACTATAGAGGCCCGTCGGTTTCAGCAAGATTTACCCAAATATCTGGAAAAAAATGCACAAGTAATTGGTATTAGTGCGGACGATATAAATTCTCATGCCGAATTTTGTGATTCCGAAGGACTAAAATTTCCTCTATTGGCAGATACAACAGGCGCAGTTAGCAAAGCTTACGGTTCCTGGATGAGCTTTATTTCTGTGCGTCATACATTTATTATCGATCCCCAGGGTATTGTGCGAGAGACTTTTGTCAAAGTTAATCCAGCCATTCATAGCCAAGAAGTACTAGCCAGATTAGAGGAATTGCAACAAACCACCTTGTAGCCCTCAACTAGAGACGCGATATATCGCGTCTCTACACAGCAACCAATAGTTATTGATAATTAGCTTTAGACTTATTAGTAAGAGTCATTGATCATTAGTTATTCTGGACTAATAACTATGAATTTTAAAAGCGAAGTAAATCTTAAAGATAATACACAAAACTTAAATTTTTCTCAGCCCACTATCACCCGTAAACCGTTGGAATTACTCAGAGATACTGAGGCTTTACTGCGGCGTCCAACAGTGGCAACATTAGTACCAATACTGCCACCAAAGTTAGGAGATAACTTACAAATTGCCTCTTCGGTAGCAGAAGAATCATTACATGAATTAGCAGAAATCGACTTAGAGACGATCAGCGATTGGGAACTACGGCCTCTACGGATGCGGATTGGGTTAAGTTTTGTTGGATTTGGAGCGCTGATGACTGTTTTGCTGCTACTTTACCTCAATACTCTGTACTCACAATTAAGTCCAATTGAGCAGATCGGGAAATATTGGCATCAATATGTTTGGTTTGTTTGCTTAGGTGTAACCGGCATGTTTATTCTAGGTCGAGAGGCAATGCGTCCGATTAACAAACCTCGAAAATCAGGTAAGAAATAAATTCGCGTCATCCCAACTAAACTAATTTGATTGTGAAACCAGGTTCAAGGTTTTTTCTCGAACCAGGACTAAAGCATGTGTCTTAGTATATTTTATCCATGCTAATAACAACATAGTTTACACACCTCGCTGTTACTGATATTATTTTCTCAAAGTAAAAATCACTCAAACTGAGAAATCTATAAAGTTAAGTAAAGAACATAGACAGCAGCTCTTGCAAACTTAAGGGATGTTAGAGCGCAAAAATCGATTTAATAAACATAACCTCAACATATTGCCGTAAGGATAGGTGGCGAATATGGAACCGAGAAGACTTGCACAATTTCTTAACTTTTTGCAAGAAGATTTAGCAATTCCTAACGCTGACCTACAGTTAGCATTACGACACCCTGAACAGACTCCAAATTTGTTACCAATAATTCTGTGGCAATACGGACTGGTAACATTGAACCAGCTGGATCGTATTTTTGACTGGTTGCAGCGGAATGTTTGAGGTTAAGCCACGATGAAAACACAAAAACGTCTGGGAATTTTGACGGACAAATTACCAAATTATGCGTCTACCGATTTATAGCTGTAACCTGCCATTGTGTTTTGCAAAAACGCACCCTACTATGAATTTGATACCATTAACTAAAGTGGGCGATCGCACCTCTGGAGCAGATTTTGCAAACACACTATGGCAAAGCGTAAAAAAAGCAATCTTCAATGGATTAAAGAAACGCTTGAACTAAAACCCGATCATCACTGGGAATCTCCATCTGGCTACAAAATTTTTGTTGCAGGTAGGGGAGCTGTTCGCTTTAATGTTCCCCAAAATTGGGTTTTGGAGCCACAAGAAAAATCGTTCAAGTTCCTCGATAAAAAACCACCTAACGATGATTGTTGCTTAGAAGTCTCATTTAATTACCTCCCCCCCAATGATTGGAGTCTGTTTCCACTCAAACCCACTTTAAAGAAAATTATAGACAACGACGAACGCAACGTCATTGCGAAGGGAGAAATTGTTACTGTCAAACGCCAAACAGCCAGAATTATGTGGGCAGAAATTAAGTTTATCGACACCCAGGAAGAACCACGAGAAGCTTTTTCGCGGACTTGCATTGGTTTGGGGTCAAATGTTCAATGCTTGATTACATTCGATTATTGGGCAGATCAAGCAGAACAGCTAACACCCATTTGGGATGAAGTGATGCGTAGTGTCACACTAGGGTTGTATATTCGCGATCCAAGAACTGGTTTAGCTTTCCCAGATTAAACCATTCCTCTTAGTGTCTTAGTGCCTTTGTGTTTCAAAAATAATTATTTCACCACAAAGACACTAAGACACTAAGAAAAACTCATCTGACTAAATTTTTAACTTTCCTTGAAAGACTTGTTCTGCTGGGCCTGTCATATAAATTCGTTGATCAATTTCTGACCAAGCAATTTGCAAACAACCTCCAGGTAATTCTACAATTGCAGTGCGATCGCATCTTTCTGTTAGCACTCCAGCTACTAAAGAAGCACAAGCACCTGTACCACAAGCTAAAGTAATCCCCGCACCACGTTCCCAAACGCGCATTTTTAGATAATCTCGGCGGACAACTTGAATAAATTCAGTATTTGTTCGTTGGGGAAAAACTGCGTGATGTTCAAACTGCGGGCCAATATTCTCTAGGGGAATTGCTGCGACGTCTTCAACAAAAGTTATGCAATGGGGATTACCCATGCTGACACAGGTGACATCCCAAGTTTTTCCTGCTACTTCCAAGGGTTGGTTAATAACTTTCTCATCAGCAGGACATAAAGTAGTAGGAATCTCGCCAGCAAGTAATCTGGGGATACCCATATCAACTTTTACTTGTCCATCGGACATCAGTTCGGGTGTAATTACACCAGCGAGGGTATGAATCCGATATTGATTACTCTGACGTGAGTCACCCTCTAATTCAGCCAAAAACGCAGCTAAACAACGAATACCATTACCACACATTTCGGGTTCGGAACCATCGGAATTAAAAATCCGCATTGTGTAATCAGTATTATTTTCACTTGGCAAGGCAAAAATAACACCATCAGCACCAATACCAAAATGGCGATCGCACAACTGCACTGCTTGTTCTGGAGTGATTACAGGCTCTGAATCAGAGCGATTATCTATCAAAATGAAATCGTTACCCAAACCGTGATACTTAGTAAATTCTATTGCCATTCCCAAAATCCATGAACTATATTTGTGTTTTGTCATTGGTCAATAGTCCAGAGTCCATAGTCATAACTGTTGACCATTGACCATTGACCATTGACTATTAAATTATGATTACCGAATTTGACACTTCTTTACCCAGCACTCGCCAATTACAAAACCTGATTAAACAAGCAGTAGCGACTGAGATTAAGTTGCTGACGGGTGATATATTGATCGGAAGAGTAATTTGGCAAGATCAATACAGTGTGTGTCTTGTGGATGATACCAGTCAACAGGTGATGATTTGGAAGCAGGCGATCGCTTATTTGAAGCCTTTGAGTAATTAGCCAAGTCAACTTGTTAGCCAAGAGCAATTCCTGGATGCAACCGTGTAAAATCAATGAAAACGTATCAAATCGCATGACTAACCTTAAGCGTCCAAATTCCTGAGTCTTTGTACAAACAAATGGAAGCTTTAGCAACAAAAGAAAATATTTCAATAGAACAACTTGTAGCAGTTGCTCTATCTGCACAAATCTCCGCCTGGATGACCAAAGATTACTTACAAGAAAAAGCTCAACGCGGTAGTTGGGAAAAATTTCAACAAGTTTTAACTAAAGTTCCTGATGTAGAACCAGATGATTACGACAAACTTGATTAATTAGGTAAAGGATGTCAGCAATCAAATGCTAGAAAGGGTAATACTTCATAATTTCAAAAGCCACCAATCTACAGAATTTAGTTTTGATAGTTCCCGATTACATGGACTTGTAGGAAAAAATAGTGCTGGAAAAACATCAGTATTACAAGGCTTGCATTATTTAAGCAGGCTTGCTGATTCATCATTTGCAAAGATATTTCAGTATGACAGATTACCTCAGTTTCTGACAACAATCGGCAAAAAAGATATGTCTGTTACTGCAAATGGTTTTTGGGGATATAACAAACCACAGAATTGGCAAGCTTCTTATAGTTGGAGGCAGCAAAAAAATGATTCTTGGCATCCAACAGCATCATGGAAGATAGATGAAAAGGAAAATAGTTTGGAAGGGTGGTCAAATTCTTTAAGTGGATCTCCAGATGCAATCCGTTATTCTTTAAAATACGCTGTTTACCTGAAATTAGTTGCAAGTAATCTTGCCAAAGCAGCTTATAGTGATGAAGTCACACCGAGAGTTGAATTCGATGGTTCAGGACTAGCACCCACTTTAGATTTTTTGCGTGATGAAGCTCCAGACAAATTTCAATTATTAGAAGAAATGTTGAGTAGGATTGTGCCAAATGTACGCAAAATAGGAATAAAGCGAGCAAAGGTTCCAGTGATTCGTAAACGTTTAATCGAAGTTGATGGTAAGTCTATTTCCTATGAAGAAAGTCAGGAAATGACAGGGCAAGAAGTTATACTTGACATGAATACGGGTGAGCGTATTCCAGCCCATGCAATTAGTGAAGGAACAATGCTAACTCTAGGTTTGTTAACTGTGTTGAACAACCCTAGTCAACCTAATTTAGTGTTTTTAGATGATATAGAACAAGGGCTTCATCCAAAAGCACAACGTGAGTTGATGACTGTTTTTAAGGAAATTATTCAAGATAATAAAAATCTGCAAATTATTTTCTCTACCCACTCTCCATATATTATTGATGAGCTTATTCCTTCTCAAGTACATATATTAAATAACAGTAATTCAGGCTTTACAATCTCCAAACGTTTAGATGAACATCCTGATGTAGAATGGGCAAAACAAACTTTAACAACTGGTGAATTTTGGGATGCTGAGGGTGAAGATTGGGTTGTTGCAGGAGAAGTTTGTGATTGAGTTTATTGTAATTGTGGAAAGTGGCGCAGATGCACGAACTGCTACTAAATTAGCCGAGCGCGTTTTGAGGGAAAAAATCGATTGGTTAGATGATGAAAGTATTCAGTATTATTTTAAGTGGAGTGGTTTGCTGTCAGGGACAGAGTATTCCTGCTGGAGGGACATTATAAAAATCATTAATGATGCAAAAGAGCAATTCAAATATAAACCTTCAAGATTTCTGGGTCATGATAGTAACAGTGTACCTTTAAAAGCCGATGGAGCAGCATCTATAAAAATTCTTCATTTAGTACGTTTTCTTCAAAGAAGACGACAGATTAAAGCTATTATTTTGATACGTGATTTAGATAATCAACCAGAGCGTAGAGAAGGACTTGAGCAAGCACGTTCACAACATATTAATCAACAATCTCTACTAGAAATTGTTATTGGTACAGCTAACCCAAAACGTGAAGCATGGGTTTTGAATGGGTTTATTCCATCTAATCAAGAGGAAGAAAATAATCTAGAAACAATCAAAACCCAATTAAATTTTGATCCTTGCATCGAGTCACACAGACTATGTGCTACTTCATTTAAAGAACCTGAGCGACTTAGAAATTAAAAAGTAGTGGTCGAGTTGCTAACGAGCAAAGATATGGAACGCGAACGGCTATGCTGGGAAGATACAAGTTTAGAAATTTTACGTGAAAGAGGGGTTCATACAAATTTGAAGGATTATATCTGTGAAGTGGAGCAACGATTGGCTCCAATTATTTTGTCTGAGTAAAAAAAGAAGCTTATGATAGTGACGAATTAGCTAACAGAAGATTGGACGATTTGATATCAAGCGATCGCTTCCTCAATAGCTACTTTAAATAAATCAACAAATTCAACCCTGGAATGGTGCGAGATAGTGTCCACAACAGGAGGGTGATGTAAAGTATTCCCAGGCTCCACTGATACCAAGCTAATGTGGAGATGATACCGGGGAGGTGTTTGTCTCGCAAGCGAACGTCGTTAAAACCTAATCTCAAAAGATTGTTGAGACTAAAGTCGTAGTAGTTCAGCCAATTCCAATGACGATCCCATAATAATGGCATGTAGCGATCGCGAAATACTTCATACCTGGGAATCACGGGTAAGCGTCCAATTAATAATCTTAACTGTCGCATACTCCCATCTTCTGTGAAGTAGGAAGTGTCCATTAAGTCGTGATAGCGTCCTTGTTGATATAGTCGCAATAATAAAATTACTGGTACGGGAACAATAATGATCACAAGACACGCGAGTGTCAACCAGGGTTGTTCAGCACTGCGAAGAATCGCCAATAGTCCCAACAGTGTTAAGACACTAAAACTTGTCAACATCCATATACTTTCGTCAATTGTCGGAATAATGACGTTAGGATACAGACGACGCAGCCGATCTATCAGCCAAAATAATAAACCAAAATAGGCGATCGCGATCGTTCCGACACCAAAGACTAAGCGAAAATCTGTACCGTAACCAGAAAGTAGTAGTAGTAAACTTAATGTCAGCCAATTCCAAGCTAATAGTAACCACCCACCCAAAAACAATGGTTCCCCAACTACTATTTGTGAACTGAGTTTGGTGTAGGTTTCTAAATCAATATCAGCAAGAGTAAGTAATTCACTTGTATTACGAAACGGTTTAGTTAATCGACGATGGGCGATCGCTTCTGCTTGAGTTGGAGAGAAACCTATTTTAATTAAACTAGTTTGCGAAGCATCATTAATATTGATCGTAAGCAAACGACGAGTTAATTCTGCTAGTCTAAGTTGCTGTTTTGTATATTCGATTTGATTCGCATCAGCAATTTGCTGCAACTGGCGGAAATTTTGTCCTAAATTCCGCAAGACGTTTTGATTCCCTTGCAGTGTATTTACAAATAACTTCTCACCAATTTGACCAGAATTTCCTAATATTTTAGCTTGATTTGAGTTAAAAGCTAGTCCAGATACATTTAAAAAAGCAGTTTTAGCAAAGCCAGCATCACTAAAATCGGCTTGGTTGAGAATGCTAGCACCCCGCAGATTCACGGGTTGATTAAACTGTGCTTCTCGAAAAGTGACTGCTTGCTCAAAAGTTGCTTCTGTTAAGAATAGAAACTGATTGAAAATAGTTTTGGTAAACTGTGCCGAATTAATAAAACGTACTCCAGAAAAATCTACATTATTTTGCCACTGGACACGATTAAATTTAGCCAATTGTTTAAAATTGGCTTGGTTAAAATTGGTGGTATCCTCAAAAAAGCTTTCTTGAAAAAATGCGTTTTCTTGAAATTGCGTTTGTTTGAAATTAGATTTATCAAAGAATACGCTGTTTTGCCATTGACTTTCCCGTCGAAAAGTCGCATTGTTAAAGCTAGCAGAACGACTGAAACGTGTTTCTTGCCAATTGGCTAGTTGGTTAAAAATAGCACCTTGAGCATTGACAGATTGCAGAAAAAATGTATTATTAAACTGGACTGTACCAGTAAAATGAGTTTTTTCTAAAACTAGCGAACCACGGAAAACACTGATTTCGCTGGATGCTGTAGCCGGAGTTGCTAAAAGCGATCGACAATCTTTAGAACTCGGTAAAGCAACAGTCAGTGATTGTAAGCAAACTTCTCGTAAGCGTTCGAGTTGTTCTTGTTCAGCAGCAGTGAAAATTGGTGCGATCGCTTGCGCGTAAAGAGGGGTTCTTAAACCCAAATCACTACCAACAAAATCTCCTTGAATCAAAGAATTACTCAAGTCTAATCCCAAGGGTTTGGAACCTGTTTTTTGTAATTCTTTTCGCAGCATTTGATAAAAAGCATCACGGAAAGCTGCGTTTTCTGGGCGCAAATCAATCACCATCTGTCGTAAATCTACTGATAAATTTCCTTCACGGACAGTTGGTGTACGCAATCTTTCTTGCAACAGTTCTAAAGTTAAGGGTGTGCGTTCTGCTTGTGCAAAAGCGCTTTGGGGAAATGAAAACAGCAGCAGCGTCAACAAACTAATCAAAGCGATACAAAATTTATTCACCACAACTCCACTTGCTGTCTCAATTCTTCCATATCTAAATGATCACTTGCAAAAGCTTTTCGTAAAAGTGCATGGGGAATAAACTTGTCATACTTTTGAATTTCTGGCGCTTCCGCATCACTCAATAAATTCTCAGCTGTAATTCTTTGCTCACATAAAGAAATAATTTCTGGATATAGAGAATTAACCTTTGTTTTGTCTAATTTAACAGTCAGATAATACGGATTCACACCACCAATACTTTTAATTCCCAGAGATTCACGACAAAACATATTCAGCAACCTTTCCAAAGTTCGGTAAGCGATGGTACCCATCCAAGGAAAAATGCAACACTTATCTTTAGCCAAGAGTAAAATATTTTTTTGATCTAAACCAGAATTGCGTGTGAGTTCGCGAACCAATCGTAAACGTTGAACCGCATTAATTTGTAAATAAGGATATTCAATATCTTCAATCAAAACTTGTCGCATTCTTTGGAGAATACGTGTATGAATCATACCACCGCCACCCCGCCAAAAAATACTTGCTTGACCTTCAACCTGTTTGACTAAAATAATCTTCTTTTTAAAATCAACTTCTACAACTTCCCACGTTCTCCCAGCCAAAGCAAACTGATTACCTACAGGTGGCGGCATAGATATACTACCAATTTCTGTGGCTCCTTGCTTCACAGCAAATTCTTCATTATCTGGGAAGACAGCATAAAATTGAAATTTACCCACCACCCTTTCACCAGTCAAACCTAAAATGAGTTTACCTTGCTCAGTCAATTGCAGATGATCGATATCAATTAAATAGCGCAATAATAACTTAAAATCATCTTTAGAAACAGCAGCAAACACAGGTAAACCCAAAACTTTTTGAGCAAGAAGCACTGGCGAAATTTCCCCAACTGCTACTAAAATACTCATAGTTTGGTGATACAACAAACTAAATGGATATCTCAAAGGCTTAATCGGTTCAATCCATTTTTCCTCTAAATAAAGTTGAATAATCGCAATACACTGCAACAATTGCCAAGGAATTTGTTCCGGTAGAAGTGCTTCTGATAATAATTCCTCTTCAGCACAAATAAAGCGCATATCAGCAGCTTCACCTCTTCTACCTGTACGTCCCAAACGTTGTAAAAAACTCGCTACAGAAAGCGGTGCTTCCAACTGAATCACCCGCTCAAGATAACCAATATCAATACCTAATTCTAAAGTCAAAGTTGCAGCAGTCACCGCAGGTCGATTTGCTTCCCGCATCGCACTTTCTGCAACTTGTCGCAAGCGAGCAGATATACTACCATGATGTACATGATATATATCCGCTTCTCCTTCCTGAGCCGCAATTTTTCGTAAAGTTCCAATCACCGCTTCAGTTTGTGATTTATTATTAGCAAAAATCAAACACTTACGATTCTTACTCAAATTAAAAATATATCTCTCATAACCACTCTCTCCTCCCACTAACTCACCTTCTTTCCTTCCTTTGCGAACTTTGTGTACTTTGTGGTTCGTTATATCAACAACCCCATCATCATCACCAAAATAAAAATGCTCCAAAGCCAATCTAACCTGCCTATTTCCACCCTCAATCCTTGGCGTAATAACTAATCTTTTGCTCCCAGAAGATAACCACTCCTCAGCCAGTGCATAATCACCAAGAGTTGCCGACAAACCAATTCTTCGGGGTTGCTTTTGCGTCAAATGTTCTAACCGAGCCAATTGACAAAGAATCTGACAACCCCTTTCCGTACCCATAAAAGCATGAATTTCATCAATGACAACAAATCGTAAGTCACCAAACAAACGCATCAGGTCATGATATTTATTAATTAATAAACTTTCCAAAGATTCTGGTGTAATTTGTAAAATCCCTAAAGGCTTTTTGAGAAGTTGCTTTTTATGACTTTGAGAAACATCACCATGCCAATACCATACAGGAATATCTGCTTCTTTGAGTAAACCATTCAGACGTTCAAATTGATCATTAATTAAAGCTTTAATTGGCCCAATATATAATGCACCAATTGTACTAGACGGATTTTCATGTAATAAAGTTAAAACTGGCAAAAACGCTGCTTCTGTTTTTCCAGCAGCTGTAGCAGCAGCAATTAATAAATGAGCATCCGTATCAAAAATTGCTTGACATGCTGCAATTTGAACCGGACGTAATTCCGTCCAGTTGTGATTGTAAATATATTCTTGAATAAATGGTGCAAGCCGGGAAAAGATGTGTAGATTATTTTCGTCTACATGTATTTGTTGTGGCATTAATACAAGTTTGAATACTCAAAATTTTGATCAAGTATATCCCTACACCCCTACACCTGTGTTTATTTAGAGATTACCTGCAACAAATATTTTTTCAGGAGCGATCGCTAATTCTGGCAAAGTCCGCGATACAATCTTTTGGCGCTTAGTTGCTGGTATTGTAACCATCCCGATTGATTTCGAGAATTTCTAGACTATTTATATCCTAACCTGGAAATATCTATGCAAGCTTGAGAAACTATTGGGAATGCTAGTTAAAGATATTGGCGAACAAGGGCTTTTACAAATTTTGCAGCGCTTCTGTCCCGCAGAAATTATTGGGGACGATGCAGCAGTAATTGCTACTGAACCGGAGCAATCTGTAGTAGTTACTACCGATGTTTTAGTTGATAAAATTCACTTTAGTGAGATTACAACTTCAGCAGAAGATGTTGGTTGGCGAGCTGCTGCTGCTAATTTGTCGGATATTGCAGCAATGGGTGCTTCCCCATTAGGAATTACTGTGGGATTGGGACTACCTGGTGATGTTGCTGTGAGTTGGGTAGAACAAATGTATGCAGGTATGACACAATGCTTGCAACAATACAATACTCCGATTGTGGGTGGTGATGTTGTGCGATCGCCAGTAATTACCATAGCGATTACTGCTTTTGGTCAAGCTTACCCCCAGCGAATTATTCGCCGTAATCAAGCTCAAGTTGGAGATGCAATTGTTGTTACTGGTGTTCACGGTGCTTCCCAAGCAGGCTTAGAATTGCTCTTGCATCCCGAAAAGGCAAAAAACCTCAGCCAGGAGGAAACGAAGGCTTTAATCCGCGCTCACCAACGTCCAAAACCCCGATTAGATGTCTTACCCATCCTTTGGCAAATTCTTGATTCTTCCTACAGCCCTACACCCCCACACACGCCAGGTGCTACAACTTTGGGAACCAAAGCAACGCACTGGCTCCCTTACACCCCTATTTCCCACTTCCCGGTATCCGGGATGGATAGCAGCGACGGTTTAGCAGATGCAATAGTACAAATTTGCCGTGCTAGTAAAGTTGGTGCTGTTGTAGAACGTACACAAATACCTATTCCACAAGTATTTGAGCGCTGGCTGACCAAAGAACAAGCTCTACAGTATAGCCTCTACGGTGGAGAAGATTTTGAATTAGTCTTGTGTTTACCCAAACAGCCTGCTGATAAATTAGTACAACTGCTTGGTCAAGGTGCTGCTGTTGTCGGAGAAATTACAAACGGCTCAAGTGTAGTACTACAAGACCAAAAAAAAGAAATCCCCAACCAAGTTTTGAGTCTCAGTCAGGGATTTCAGCATTTTGGTCAATAGTTGGTAGTTGATAGTTAGTGGTTGGTCATCAGTGCCAAAAATTCTTCTAATCACTGTTATTTTAAACCACTTTTACATCAGAAAATTAACCGCTTTTAAGGCTTAATGTTCAGTTGTGTTAACGCAGCATTTCCCCTCACAGTTACGAGCGCTACGAATGCAACCATGATGAGCGTAGCGTTGGCTGTGCTTATAGACAGTAGGCAAAGCTAATAGTTGCAGTGGTATTCCCGTTACTTTCCACAACAATCTCCCGAATGAATGTAAAATGTCCCATGCTTCAGATGTGCTGGGATTTTCCATGAATTCTAGCACCTCACTCTTAAATGCTTGCCACTGTGAGGTAATACTAGGTGGGTGGCAGTGGTCGTAAGCTGCCATGCCAGCGTAATAATTATGCAGCATTTCCCGGATTGACATATCCAAAAGCAAGCAAGCTTGTCCTACAGCTTCAAATCTACACAAAAAGTAGAGCGATCGCACTCCAACAGTTTTCTAACAGTGAAGTAGAACAGCTAGGGGCGTGATAGCGTGAGATTTGAGTACTGTTCAGACTCCAGACCAATTGAACGCTGTGTTTCTTTAGGATTTTCTTTAATGTGGTTCAGTATGTCGCTCATGTTTCTGTGTCAAAAAAGCTTTTTCATGTTCTTTTAGTACAGAATATTACTATTTTGGAGATGTGTAATGGTGTCAAATTATAAGTCTGGACAACTTGGCTTTTTTATGATGTTTTAGTAGAGCTGGAAGACGCGATAGCTTCGGAACTATCTCTACCTTTTGACCGCATTTATACGCGAGATGGTTTGTCACAGTTTATACTATTTTAGCGTCGCCTATGACAAGGGCAAAGCCATAGACCCAGTTAAGTACTTCGCTGCAAAAGAAAATCAGGATTTAGTTGACACTCTGCGCTCTGAAGAGACGCAGATTCTCGCATCAGATTCAGCAACAGCCGAATCCAAATGGGCATTGTCAAGATGCCTCTAGACGCTCAGACCTGCTACCGATGCGATACAGGCGTTGCGCTTACTTATTCAC
>NZ_JBHFLM010000244.1:0-52087 GCF_041928655.1 Pelatocladus sp. BLCC-F211
AGAAATGTAGGTTGGGTTGAGTGCAAGCGAAACCCAACAAAGCCTTGATAATGTTGGGTTTAGTTCCTCAACCCAACCTACGCTAGTTTTAGTTTTTAGCCTTAACTGAACCGTATTGGGACAAGGAGGACAAGGGGAAATTCTTCTTTCCCAATCCCCGATCCCCAATCCCCAATCCCTATTGAGCAATCCTAGCTAATCCTCTAGCAGTTACAGACCTTTGCAAAGTAGCGAGAGCGCGATTGTAAGACAAAATAGCGGTAACACTATTACCTTCTGCTCTTGTGAGGTCATTTTCAGCTGCGATCACATCTGTTTGAGTTCCTACACCTGCTTGGAATCGCAAACGCGCCAGACGTAAAGATTCTCTGGCTTGTTCTAGAGCAATATTAGCGGTTTGCACTTGGTCTAAATTGGATCTCAATTCCGAATAGGCTTGTTGTACCTGGAAGCGAATTTGATTGCGTGTATCGTTAAATTGAGTTTCAGCAATCCTAATATTAGCTTTTTGCTGGTCAGCTCTGGCTCTGGCTGCTCCTCCATCGAATAAATTTAGGCTGGCTTGCACGCCAACGGAATAACCATCGGTAACACTAATACTGTCATCAAACTGATCTAACAAGTTATAACTAGCAACTAAGCTGATTTGTGGACCGAGTTCTGCAAGTGCTAAACGTCGTTGCTGTTCGTTAATATTGCGTTGTGCTAACTGCTGTTGCAGTTCGGGGCGATTTTGATAGGCTAGTACAATTGTATCTTCTAGCGGCAAATTCCACAGACCCGCCAATCTTACAGGATCTGCGGCACTGACAGTTAATGCATCTGGAACATTTAATGTAGTTGCTAACTGACTACGGCGAATTCTTTGTTGAGATAACGCTCCACTCAACTCTTGTTGAGCATTTGCTAAAGTTACCTGCGCTCGCAGTACATCAAATTGAGTACCTACACCCGCTCTTTCTAAAGCTTGAGCATCGCGTAAAGTCACCTCCGCATTTCTCACAGAAGATTGGGCGATGCGTACATTTTCATCTGCTTCTTGCAAATCGTAGTAGTTTGTGGCGACAGTGAGGCGAATTTCCTCAGCTTGACGCATAGTCTCGAATTCTTGGAGGCGTACCTGTTCCTCAGCAGCGCCTATATTGGCTGAACGTCTGCCGGAAGTAAAAATATTATAAATAAGTTGTGCTTGACCATTGAAGGATGTATTGGGTTCATCAGCATTGGATCGAGAACGCAGTTCTGGTGGTAAACCCCGTTCTTGCCGTTCTTGTATTTCTGAAGAAAGTTGACCGGAAGCAGATTGGCTGCGGGTAATACTACTACTCAAGTCAAGGGTGGGAAATAAAGCAGCTTGAGCCTCTCGCAAGCTGGCTTTATCCCGTTGTAATTCCAATAAAGATATTTGTAGTTGTGTATTGTTGCGCTGTGCTAATTCTACAGCTTGATCTAAGGTAATTGGCTGGTTTCCCTTTTCTCTGACCTCATCAGGTTTGGTAGGAAATAGTAAGGGATTATTTTTGTCAGGATTGAGGTAATTAGGTGCAGGTGTTGTTGGTTTGGAAATCGGCGAAACGATGGGAACTTGAGGAGTTGTTAGTTGTTGCTGATTGTTGATTGTTGGTTGTTGATTATTGATTGTTGGTTGTTGGTTAATTGTTGGTTGCTGATTATTGATTGTTGGTGCTGTTGGTGTCGGTGTCGGAGAAATTGATTGCGATACGAGTTGCGGGGTGAAATTTTGTGGAGGACAACTAACTGTATCTTGTGAACAATTTTCGATCGCTAATAATTTTGCCGAACCTGAACCTCTAGCAACATTTTGTAAAAAAGCTGATGCTTGGATGTTAGGATTTTGCTTTGATGCTACTTGTGTAGTTGGATTAGGTAATTGCTGGGGAGCGATCGCATCACCTACCCTCACTGGCAATTTTTCTGGAGTTGAACTTCTGCTAATCATGACTTCACGCAATTTTTGCCCAACTTGAGACGGCGATGTGCGTTTGACAGAGTTTTTCTGTGATCCCGTTTTCATCTGGGCAGTATTTTGGTGTAGATGCTGAGTGCCATACTCAAAGGGAGCCACTTGCATAATTTCAGGCTGCAAGTTGGCATCAAAAATCGCGGAAGCTAATTGATTGCTATCTACTGCTGGCTGGGTTTGGTATTGGGCTGATGTCAACTTGAAAGTACTTCCCCGATCCTGAAAAGAAATTTCTCCTATTGGTACACCAATTGTTTTAGTAGCAATTTTCCCAACATCATCAGTCCCAAACCTCTGCATGTTAATTGTCTTGAAATCTGCTGGTTCTGATGGTTTGATTGTTGTTGTCAAATTAGTTGCAAAACTACTATTTCTAGCAGCAACTTGATTTTTTGTATTGTCTGCAACTAAGTCTCCACCCTCATTTGGGATAGAAATACTGGGGTTAACAACCTGTCGCGCCCAACTCGGTTGAGTGGTTAACACTGCTGCTGTTACACCAGGCAAGAAACTATAGAGTATTATCTGTCCTTTCACCGCATCCCCTCACACAACAATAAGGCGGCTTCATACCGTTTTTTCACACAGAATATAACACGAGGCTAACTAGAAGCATCATTACTGTCTTTGTCTTGAAAACTCTTGACTATTCGAGACAGTTCAGCTTTTTCATCGATACTAACGCGACTAGGCGCTCCGCTAACAATTCTTTCGTAATTGCGGAAAGAATCTTTAATTTCCGGGCCATCTGCCGTGATATTGTATTCACGAATACCCTTATCATGCCAAGAGCCGCGCATTTTAAATACATTGATTGCCCGTGACATTTCTCCACGAATTTCTACATACTGCAACATCAAAATTGTGTCAGTAATTGTGGAAATATGGGAGTCGGTAATCGAATGCGAACCCATAAATTGGTCGGTTGTATTAGTAAAAAAGCCCGTTATTTCTTCTTGTTTGGCGTACCCCGTGACACCAATAACAAATTGTCGGAATGCATTATTACTCACACCCCGTGCCAAGGCTGAGAGTGAATCAATGGCAATTCGAGCAGGTTTAAAATCAGCAATTTCTGACTTAATAATTTGGAGATGATCTTCTAAACCAGTTGATTCGGGATAGGTACAAATTATTTTCAGCAATCCTTGACGCTCTAAATCCTCAAACTCGATTCCCCAAGATGAGGCGTTACGCGAGAGTTGAGCGCGCGACTCTTCGTAGGCAAATAATATTGCCCGTTCGCCGTTTTTGCACCCATTTTGTAGAAATTTGCTGACTAATAATGTCTTACCTGTTCCTGTAGCTCCTGTGGCCAAAATAATTGAATCTTTAAAGAAACCACCGCCACACATATCATCTAAGGTTTTAACCCCAGAAGATACACGTATATTGGAAGACCTTTGAGTTAAGCGCATTGCCCCAAGTGGGAAAATATTGACTCCTTCATTAGTAATTGTGAAAGGATATTCGCCTTTCATGTGTGTTGTACCACGCAGTTTCAAAATTTCCATGGTACGACGACGACGTTCCCCCTCCAAGACGTTGCGGACAATTACTACGTTATCGGAAACAAATTCTTCTACTCCAAAACAAGCGACTGGTCCATATTCCTCGGTACGTTCTGTGGTAATGATCGTGGTAACATTAAGTAGTTTGAGTCGGGCTACCAAACGAAAAATTTCGCGCCGTACGACTCCAATTGCTTCGTATTGCTGAAATACAGCAGTAATGGAGTCGATCGCTACTCTTTTTGCTTTGTATTTGCGAATGGCATATTGCAAGCGTTCGATCAATGCTGAAAGATCAAAGTTACCAACAATATCTTGTCCTTCTGGGTCAGGAGAAGCATCCAAAATAAATAGCTTCCCATCATTGATTAAGCTTTGCAAATCCCAACCAAAAATATAGGCGTTTTTTATGATATCATAGGGGGATTCTTCAAAAGTGACGAATACTCCTGGTTCTTCTAAATAGCTAATACCGTTAAAAAGAAACTGGAGAGAAAATAAAGTTTTGCCAGTTCCAGAGGTACCGCTGACCAGAGTAGTTCTCCCTACAGGTAATCCACCATGACTAATGTCATCAAACCCCTCTATCATCGTACGAATTTTTTCTACACCACCAAATAAAGGTGTGTTGTTTTTCTCTGGTTGGTCGTTTTCTCTCATCTTTGGTTTTATATTTAGCAAATGGGAATTCAACCCAGTTATTATATTAATAAAATGTTGAGACTTATGTTTTATCTATTTATATAATCTATTCTGCTTGAAATTGTTCGTCTTCTATTAACTCTTCGTAAAGTAAGTCTAAACCAATCAATACTCTTTCTCGGTCTGAAAGATCACCGATAATTTTCCGGACGGGTGGAGGCAAGATTTTAGATAATGTTGGTGTAGCTAATATTTTGTCTTCCTCCGCCAATTGCGGGTTTTTGAGTACGTCTATGACCTTGAGAGTATACACTCCTTTAAATTCTTGTTCTAATATATTTTTAAGTGTTCTGAGTGCCATGACTGAGTTGGCGGTATTTCCTGCCACGTACAACTTGAGAACATAAGTCTTTTTGATTTTATTCATAATCAGCTACAGTCTGGGATCAAGAGTAAAGACGTTATCAAACAAGCGTCACAACACTTTCGGGTGCTAGTCTTTGGGTGGTAGCAAACCTCCCACTCCAAGACAAAAAGCTTAACTTTGCCATAACATAGGCTTTTTGCCTTCTGCTTCCCTATACTAGTACAACGCCATGGAAATAGAGATGCTATCCAAAACTAGGTCATCAACACAGAACAAAAGGTATTTTTATTTTTAATTCTGTGTAGTGTTACTAGTAGCCTACCAGCGCTAACTCTCTATACACAAACATTCACAAGCCTGCAATCAATTTTGTCTATTTAGGAAGCGAGCGCCGATAAAGTTCACACAGATGAGCCAGAATATCAATTAAAGTCAGACGATAGTCTAGTAATGTCTCGTCTCCCCGTCCTTCTAATTTTAGCTGCTTGGAAAATTCATCAATCAGCTCCATATGAATTTCTATAATTTGCGGCACAGGAATATTAGCATAAAATACTGTATTGATAAATTTATCAATTTTTTCCTTCACTGTTTTGTCTGTGGTAAAGTAATTTATAAGAATCTGGCGGTATTCTGATTTAAGTTCCTGTAAAAATGCCTGTTGTTCGGCTTTTGTCATTTGTTGAAAAAAAATCTGCTGTTCTTGCTGCTGGCATTTGGTAACATTTAAAATCTTCGATTTTACTTTTTCTTTTTTACCTTTGAATGCAATAAATTCTTTGGTAAATGATGACATTATTTTATGCTTGTTTTATTAGTCACGCGATCGCGATATTTTATTATTTATAGGTCAATGGACTTGTATATTTCTCTTCAGATATCGGTAACAATGAGTGAAGTTTTATCTGCGTCACTCAAGTTTTCTGAGTGGATGACAGTAACACTTAACCTATCAACTGAAATCTCTAGATCAAAATCATATTAATCTTTGATATTTTCATGGTAGTACTAAGATATGTTTCAAGAAAAACTACAGTGAACAAATAGCATCAATAATTTTGTTTTGTGTACCTCCTTGATTAACTGAACTCAGAACATTTAATATGATTTGGTAATTTGACAAAAATCTCACAGTCGCATCGGCTGCATGACTATTTTGTAAAGTTACCTAAAGTTTGCTTCTTAACAAATTGTACAATCTTATTAACAACTGTTACAGATCCTATTTCAAACAAGCACTTGACATGTATTTTGAGGAGAAGATTAACGCAGAGGAAAGTAGTCGTAAATGCTTGCTCTTAGGCACTGTTCTAGGCAAATCAGAGTGGGAAGGGAAAGATTTAGTTCCATACTAAATCAGTGGGATTTTGCCTATTGTTCTTCATGTCTAACCAAATACAGATTTTCTAGTTTTACTCCTTAGATAAGATACTTAAACTAAGTTAAACGATCGTCGCATTGTAAATCATTATAATTCCTAAAGGTTCTAAAGCGAATCTTTGGAGCCATAATTGTTTTAGGTATTGCTATCTAAAGAGGGTTTTTTACAACAACAGCACAACTGGCAACAGGAAGCTACTTTTTTAGTATTAGTTATAACTGACACAAAGTACCTAGTACCAAAAAATAAATACGCTAAAAGCAGCTATGCTCAAAGAAATAACGCCAATGCTATAAGCTTTTGGATTATTTCTGACCATATTGCCGAAACAATGCGTCAAATACCTTTGCTGTTAGGCAAAAAGCAAGGCATCTAGGAAAAAGTTGTCTTAATCTACTTTTTTCTCTGTAACCTTTTACCAGCAGCAAGAGCAAAATAACGAGAGCGTATTAAAAACCCCTATAGATAAATATACTTAGCCTTGCTGATTTTAGTCTAGGCTGGGTTAGTGTCAAACCTAAAAAAAGCTGTAAGTGTATAGGGGTGTGGGATGTACAGAAAATCAACCCGAAGTACTAGAGGTGTAATTCTTCCTCCTACACATCATCCCCTTGGACTCCCTCTATACACCCGATCTGAATCGACTAACTAACCGTTTTTGTTGCCTTATAAACCGCAATGGCAAAGTGAAGATATGGCTGGGAACGCGAACAGCACCAGCTTAACTACTTGGTGATGCTAGATGTTTCCACACCGACAGAATGATACCCGAAAGCTTATAAAGCTTATGTCAATGCCAAAGTACCCGCTCTACGAATTCGTCTGCACTGTACCCATTTGCTCAAAAACAGCAACTTTAAAAGTTGTGTGGGAAATTTTTGAGGCGCAGCAGTGCGATCGCTTGGTAGTTTTGAATGAGCAGCAAAACCCCGTTGGGGTAATTTATTCTGCTCGTTTGTTACCAGAAATTTTGGCAGCAAATCAAGAAAATACCAATCAAGCAGGGTCTTTGAACTTACAGCAGCCATTAGCAAGTCGGGAATCAAGCTTGATACAACCAATACAGACTTTACAGTCTGATTGTGAGATCGAGGAATTCAGTGATTTATTGCGATCGCAACAGACCAAAAATAATATTAACCGAGATTGGGCATTAATTGACCCTGAAGGCAAATTTTTGGGATTAATTGATAGTTCGCGATTGCTGCAATTTGTGTTTCGGCAAAAAGCACAAACTCAACCGCAAATCGAAGATAGTACAACCAAAACTAAATCCCGTCGCCGCAAAGCACCAGTCGCCGCCAAGACTATAAAAGAAGCAAAACAGACAACACCCCCATTTTCACCATTGCCTAATCATCCGTTGATCCAACTTTTGGAAAGATTACCTTGGCCTTTAATGCTGCAAACAAACACAGGCAAGATTGTCACCCAAAATCCAGCATGGTGGGAACAATTAGGAATTTTAAAAGATCCAGAAGGTGTTAGACAACAAGTAGAAGCAATCCTCAACCCCGCAGTAGTCAAAAACCTCGAATACGCTACTTCCAAAGGGTTAGTCGATATCAGTACCAACAAGAACATTGAACACTATCAAGCCCAACCCATAGTTACTAAAACTCTGGTACGAGATGATAATTTGTCCACGGGCAGTGAAGTACTAATACCAAAAGGTACAACCGAATATTCAGTATTGTCCACACCATCAGAACCACCTACACAATTATCTTCTAAAAATCGCTGCTTTTTAGATAGCCAGCATGGAACTTGTACCTGTGTTGTGGAAGTAGAAAATGGTCAAGAACGAGTTTGGCAATTTGCCAAAATTCCTTTAGACAGTCCAGAACTAAAAGTCAAAAATCCTAGTTCCGACACAGC
Source organism: Pelatocladus sp. BLCC-F211 (assembly GCF_041928655.1). Lineage (NCBI taxonomy): Bacteria > Bacillati > Cyanobacteriota > Cyanophyceae > Nostocales > Hapalosiphonaceae > Pelatocladus > Pelatocladus sp. BLCC-F211. Next base: position 7,764 of record NZ_JBHFLM010000244.1, read on the forward strand.
ACTTAACTCAGACTTGTGGTTAATGTTAGCAACAGATGTCACCGAGCAGCAGCAGCTTTGTAAAGAACTAGCTGCAAAAAATGCCGATTTGATGCAACTAAATCGGTTAAAAGACGAATTTTTAGCCTGCATTAGCCATGAGTTAAAAACTCCCCTCACGGCGGTTTTGGGATTATCAAGATTGTTAGTAGATCAACAATTAGGAAAACTCAACGAGCGGCAAGCGCGTTATGCTGGACTAATTCATCAAAGCGGGCGGCATTTGATGAGTGTAGTCAATAATATTTTAGATTTGACCCGCATGGAAACAGGGCAAATGGAACTGATGCTAGCAATTGTGAATATTCGTACAGTGTGCGATCGCGCTGTCGATGAAGCAAAAGCTATCCATGCTCAAAGTCGCAAAACTACAGTTTCCTCCCATCCTCAACCTGGTGCAGAGGAACACAAATTCAATCTTTCCATAGAACCAGGTTTAGACGAAATTGTTGCAGATGAATTTCGCCTACGTCAAATGTTGGTACACCTCCTATCCAACGCTTTCAAATTCACCGAAACTGGAGGAGAAATTGGGCTGCGAGTCAGTCGCTGGGAAGGTTGGATTACATTTACAGTCTGGGATACAGGTCTTGGGATTCCCGAACATCAACAGCATCTAATCTTTCAAAAATTCCAACAATTAGAACATCCCCTTACCCGTCAGTTTGAAGGTACAGGACTGGGGTTAGTATTAACCAGAGCGCTTGCTCGTCTGCATGGTGGTGATGTTAGCTTTTTATCTCGTGAAGGTAAAGGGAGTCAGTTCACTTTGTTACTACCACCAAGTCCTCCAAAAGAGTTAGGAAGACTAGCAGACGAGGAGATCGGGACACAGATGAAGAGGAGAACGCGAGATCACGAGATGGGGAGAAAGATTTCACCCCAGCACTCCACCACCCCAAGCTTGGGGACACAACAAAGGTGGGGACAAACATCTACATCATCCCACCATTCCACCTCTTCCCAACAACTAGTATTGGTTGTAGAAGCTGTAGCCCGATATATTGAAGACTTTACCGAACAACTCACAGGTTTAGGTTATCGAGTCGTAATCGCGCGTTCCGGATGTGAAGCTGTAGAAAAAGCCCGTCGTTTGCAACCAAAAGCTATATTTCTCAATCCCCTACTACCTTTGCTGTCGGGTTGGGATGTGCTAACTTTACTCAAATCTGATGCTACAACTCGCCATATTCCTGTAATTGTGACAGCAACCGCAGCGGAGAAAGAGCAAGTATTTGCGAATCGTGCAGATGGTTTTTTGAGCTTACCTGTAGAACCTCAATTTTTAGCACCATTATTGGAAAGTTTGTATACAGTTTCCCAAAAAAAGCAGCAAAACAAAGAAACAAAACCCGTTGTGAGTCATGCGCCTCTACGAATTCTGAGATTCGTCCATCCTGAAGGAGAAAATCTCGATTTATATCCCTTACTACAACAACATCGAATTATAGAAGTAGATGATATTGAACAGGCAGAATTGCTAGCTAGAGTGTGGCAATTTGATGTCATTTTGCTAGATCCAGAAGTACCCGCAGCAACAGCTTATTTGCAAAAACTAAGTAACCTTCCTCGCTTGGCAAATCTACCTATAGTTACCTGTGATGTCAGAACCACACAAACAGCTTCTCAAATAGCCGGTTTGTCCGTGTTTCCTTGCTTAACGCGATCGCACACCAACAATAGCGAGCAAAGCAAAAAAATAGATGCTTTATTGTCAGTCCTGCAAATAGCAGTTGGTATTTCCTGTCCTCCCAGTATATTAGTTGTAGAATTAGCAGCACTACCAGATTTGCCAGATGCAAAACGCAAGCATTGTACTAGCAAAAGTTTAGAAAAAGACTCTCAAGTCAAAGATTTTCCCGATCAAGGCTTTAAACCTCTAACTATTTCTCGTGGTTCAGAGTGGTTCCAAGCATTAATTCAGTATCTACATACAGCTGGACTCAAAGCGACAATTGGTAGGTCTTGGGAAGAACTGCTACAACAACTCCGTCACAAAAGCGTTGACTTGTTACTCATTTGCTTAGAAGAATCCAGCCTCAAAAAAGAGGTATACTCAGCCCTGAGAACACTTGGAGAGTTACCAGTAAAATTGCCACCGATTTTGGTACTAGATCAGCAATTAAATCCTGATCTGACTCAAGAACAGTCTCTAGAAAATGCTGTCGGTGCGATCGCCAGCCAAGTTTTACCTCGATCAATCTCCATGGAAGATTTGCTTAATCATATTAATCAAGCTTTGTCAACGAGTAATTAGGGAACGGGGATCGGGGACTTATCAGTTATCAGTTATCAGTTATCAGTTATCAGTTATCAAATTAAACTGCTCACTGTTAACTGTTAACTGATTCATGCCCAATGCCCATTGACAAATGACTAATGACCAATGACAAATGACATTAGCTTTTATTTGTGCTGACTAACTTAAGATATTACCGAAACTGTGATCGGAATTGATCTCAATCACTAAATCAACTAGTGTGGAAGATTCGATCAAGGGCTTGATGAATAATTCTGGATGGAGAGAACACCAAAAATACTTGACAAATTGCTCAACTTCTGAATCACTCATCCCTGATTTGCCAACAGCAATCATTTCCCTTTCTGCTTGCTTGCGCCACTCTAAAGAAAGTCGATAATCTTTGGGATACAACACGATTAAGCCATCCAATCTTTCCCAGAGTGGCAAATAATCACGCAAATTATGATTCATATCACGGGCAAAAGCTTGATCTTCAGGAGTGATAATCGGTGGTGGTGGGTGATCAAATGCACTGGGATCAATAGGTTGCACACCTACAAACCAACCCTCAAATAACACAATATCTGCATTTGGCACAATTTCGGGAGTAGTTCTATCACCAGCACCATTGTGTGCTGATTTATCAAAGCGGGGAACTGACACTGGAAATTCACAGTTGCGAACTTTGTCTAATACAGTTAAGCCTAACTCAATATCATGAGTTCCAGGCGGGCCGCGCCAAATCAACCGGGGATCATGCTGTTTGAGAATTTGGCGATCGCCATAGGTTTTGTATAGGTCATCCAAAGACAAACTCAGCGTCTGATATCCCAAGTGTTGAAAAATCAAAGCCAAAACTCGACACAAAGTAGTTTTACCCGTCCCTTGTCCTCCTAAAATACCCTGAATCAACGGACGATTTAATTGCTGTCGATGGGACACCAACTTGTTAGCTAAAGGTAGCCACAAATTACATAACACCTCTGACACCATCTGAGGCTGCATCCGCAGATGAGTTTGGCAAAATTCCAACACATCAGAATATATAGATTTGTCATTTGTCATTTGTCATTTGTCATTTGTCAATGGGCATTTGGGATTCTCTCCCTTGTCCCCCGTGTCCCTATTCCCAATTTTTAATTTTTAATTTTTAATTGTTTACGATCCCAACTTAAATGCTTCCAAAAATAAGCTGTAGGTGAGACCGATTTTCAGATAGTTGATTGCTTGCACCCAAAAGACTTGACGTGCTAAGACGCTGCGATTGTAAAATATTCTATTGGCAATTTCTGTTGCCAACACTAAAGTTCCAGCCACTACAATATCCCATTCTGCTGTTTGCCCAGCTGTAGTTGCAACTGCGCTTCCGAGAAAAAAACCTAATAAAAAACTGATGATTAGTATAGATATGCGTCGCCAAGGGTTGAGAATCCATTGTTCTAACCTCCTAGCGATCGCATCGAATAAGTTATTGAGACGAGTATTTTGCATGATTGATGATGGTGACATTGATCAAAATCTGATTAGATGTTTCCATCTTGAAGATATTAGGTTTAGCATAAAGTTATGTGGATAATATTGCAGCTGTTTTGGATTTAGGGTGAATACAAAAATTAATGGATTGTATTATCATCTTGAGTTCATACGAAGAAATGAAGCGTCAAGGAAATTTTTCCTAACTTCCTTCAGTATTGATGCTCATCATGACATAAAGTATACATCCTACCCTTAATTCTCAAACAATCTGTAGTCGGCAATTCAATCAGTCACCAGTAATTTGTGATCAGTGAGGTGCTTTGCATGTTCACTGAATCACTGGTCAATGTTGATATTAGGCTACTATTTGAACGAGCCTAGAAAAAATACTTATTTGTAATATCTATAGAATATGAAATCGCTAATCTACCGTCATGCTGCTCTCGCAGCTGCTTGCTTGGGATTGCTTTTGTTACCTGTGGGGTGTTATGAACTTAAAGTATCTTTTGAAGGGGATCAATCTTCTGAATCTCCATCAAACACTAACTCAGAAAGTGCGATCGCTTCTACTTTAGATACTTCTGTCGCGACACCTCAAAAAAAATCCTTATTTGCATATCATCAAGGCTCGACAGTTAAAGCAACAGGCCAAGGAAGTTTACGAATGAGTAATCAAACCGAACAACCTGTCCGCCTTGCTTTACTAGCACGCAAAGCAGGAGTTAAAAGCAATTCTAAAGAAAATTATGCAGTCCCAGCACATTGGGATTTTGCCCCAGGGGAAGGTAGTGAAAAGGGTTTAATTTTATCGCTACCTAACAATAAAATCAAAATCGAGAAGGGAGATGTTTTAGTCGCCTTTGCACAGGATGGTTCCCGTCGCTACTGGGGACCTTACGTAGTTGGCGAAACTCCCGCCCCCGTTTGGAACCCGCAAAAGCAAGAATGGGAATTAATTCTTGCTCAATAGTTAGTTATTAGTTGTTAGTCAATTGTCAATTGTCAATTGTCAATTGTCAATGGGCATTGGGCATTGGGCATGAATCAGTTAACAGTTAACAGTTACCAGTTTAATTTGATCACTGATCACTGATAACTGATAACTGAGAAGTTGTCTCCCTTGTCCTTTCATTTAATATTTTTGAGAACAAACAGCAAAAAATCACGTCAAACGACTATTGACTAGTGACCCTTGACCATTGACCATTGACAATTGACTATTGACTCTTGACTCGTAACTAAATGACAATTCGCGCTTTTGACCAGTTGTTAAATAGGATTGGCAAACGTCCAGCCTTAGCGATCGCACTGTCAACTTTGTGGTTGATTTTGGTTGGTGGGATCGCATTTTTTTGGCATTTGGGTAGTATTGGGCTAATAGATGAAACCGAGCCTCTGTTTGCTGAAGCTTCTCGGCAAATGTACGTAACAGGCGATTGGATCACGCCATTTTTCAACGGTAAAACTCGCTTTGATAAGCCTGCTTTGATTTACTGGTGTCAGGCGATCGCATACAACATTTTTGGTGTGAATGAGTGGGCGGTACGTCTACCAAGTGCGATCGCAGCAATAAGTGTAATTGCCCTAGCATTCTACACTGTGCAATGGCAACTGGCAAAACAAGATGCCTTAGAACAAGTTTTTCGTCCTTCCAGACGCTGGTTAACAGCAGGTTTAGTAGCATCTGTAATGGCACTCAATGCCGAAATGATTGTGTGGGGAAGAACTGGTGTCTCAGATATGCTGCTGACTGGCTGTATAGGATCAGCCTTGTTGTGCTTTTTTCTGGGATACGCAAGTCAGGAGGGATCGGGGATTCTCCAGAGGAGACGCTTCGCGAACGGGGATCGGGGACAAGGAGGACAAGAGCGAATTTCTCTTTCCCAATCCCCGATCCCTAATCCCCAATCCCCGATCCCCAATAATTGGTATCTGGCTTGTTACGTACTCATTGCTGGTGCAATTTTGACTAAAGGTCCTGTAGGTATTGTTTTACCTGGGTTGATTATTGGTGTATTTTTGCTTTACCTGGGCAAATTGCCAGAGGTTTTGCGGGAAATGCGCCTCTTGCTGGGTATGCTAATTATCTTGGGTTTATCAGTGCCTTGGTATGTGCTAGTAATTTGGCGCAATGGCTGGAATTACATTAACTCCTTTTTTGGCTACCACAATATCGAACGCTTTACAGAAGTAGTCAACGGTCATAGAGCTCCTTGGTACTTTTATTTTTTGGTAGTATTACTGGGTTTCGCTCCTTACTCAGTATACTTACCCCTATCAATGGCAAGGCTAAAATTTTGGCAGCGTCAGTATTGGCGTTCTCAAGAGCGATCGCAACAACTTGGTTTATTTGCCTTTTTCTGGTTTGCGAGCATCTTCGGCTTTTTTACCATTGCTGTCACCAAACTTCCTAGCTATGTCTTACCCTTAATGCCAGCAGCAGCCATTCTGGTGGGATTTTTGTGGAGCGATTTTTTCCAAGACACAGCCGTAAGTCAACAAGGGGGACAAGGGGGACAAGGGAACAATTTTTCTGTATTGTCTTCCCCCACTCCCCTCTCCCCCTCCTCCTTCCTCTGGACTGGCTGGATCAATGTAGTATTTGTATCAGCGATCGCAGCAGCGCTGTTTTATGTACCCCGATTAATAGGTGCTGATCCGGCTGCACCCGAATTTCGCCAACTGCTGCAACAATCAGGTTTAACAACTTTGGGAAGTGGGATCTGGTTAGTTTGTGCTGTGGTATTGGCAGTGATCATACTGCGTCGTCGTTGGCGTCTATTGATTGGTGTAAATTTGTTGGCGTTTGCGCTGTCTTTAATTTTTGTCCTCACTCCAGCTTTATTTTTAATAGACCAACAGCGTCAGTTACCTTTGAGAGAATTGGCAGCGATCGCAGTTCAAGCGGAAAAACCAGGTGAAGAATTAGTCATGGTTGGCTTCCAAAAACCCACCGTTGTTTTTTACAGCCAACGCCCTGTAAATTACATCAAAATGAGTGCAGCCGCAGGAGATTATGTAAGAACTCAGGCTGTAAAGAAAACACAATCTGACTCAATTTTAGTTTTAGCTCAACCGAAAAAGTTCCCCGAAATGGGTTTGCAACAAAATAGTTATCAAAGTTTAGGAAAAAGTGGTGCTTATCAATTAATTAGAGTACCTTTAAATAGGTAAATTGTTGGTTATTGTTTGGAATTGAATTTGTAAAAATTGAGATATCCAGAACCCCGACTTCTTTAATAAGTCGGGGTTCTTGTCGTTCACGAATGATTTAGGAATGCTATAGATTAGCATCATGTGTTGAGCAATATCTCAACACATCTTGATATCTTCACAGTTTTTATATTTGACTAATTACTCCATTATTACTCGCTGGTAATTGCAGGTTCATTTACCATTGAGATCGCCATATCTACCATCTGCTGTTGGGACACATCTCTCGTTGAACCACCTCCCAATCCTAATACATATTCCAGTCCATCTTGCTTCCAAAAAACGTATTGGCTGATGTTATTTCCTTGTCCTCTGGTGATATAAAAACCACTAATACCATTCCCCAAGTCTACAGGAGTGATACTATCTCCTTTGGGAGGCCAAACTTTAGAAGTTCCCTCTGGAGTGAAGACACCAAATCCTCCAGCAGTACAACCAGAAGGATTATTTGAAGTAGAACAATCTGGTGTATTTGCGAGGCGAATTTCAAAGACTTTACTATCAGAAACAATGTAGGAATAAAGCTTGATCTTCGAGGCTGCGGGAGGGAGAGAGGAAGGTAAACGCATTTTCAATCCTTTTGGTAACTGAGTGCGAATATCATCAATTAAAGGTCTAAAGACAGATGCAGGTTCAGCTCCAGATTTAGAAGAAATGGCTAAACCAGTGACAAGAATTGATAGCCCGACCAAAGAATTTAAAATCATCTTGCGCTTCATTTGCTTTTTTCTGACAAACAATCATCTCTACATCAGAGTATCCAAGTAAAGTTTGCGATCGCCTTATCGAAAGTCATCTATAATTCATGACGAAAGTCATGTTTTAAATTCAACACAGTATTGCATAATGTTACCCGTGAAGATATTTCGCTGCTTCTAGTTCAATGAACCTGCTCGCAAATCGTGTTTTCTCTTTTCGTTCGATATTGCGATGGGTAGAATGGGTGATCTTGCTAGCAAATCTCTTTTCCGGCTTGATCAGCAATTATTTTCAAGAACACCCGCATTCACTGCCCTTATTTATTGCTTTTAATATTGCCTTCTTTTTACTCAGTTTTATTTTTCCACTTGAGCGTCCACTCTGGCAAAGACGAGTTTTTATTGCTGTGGAAATAATATTAATTATCTCTGCTGTCTGGCTACGTTTTTGGTTTACAATCTTCATGTATTTTGTTCTTGCCAAGAGTTGCTTTTTTCTCAGTCGCAGAGATGTCATCCTAACAGCAATTTTTACGGGAATTGGCTACTTATCTGGTGAAGCTTGGTATCTTCCTCAACGCATAGCAGAAACCGTTGCCCAACTTCAATCCCGTGGTTCAGAACATGTATATGACGCCAAAGCAATTTTATTGACCAGTTTGCTAGATTACATAGGAGCCAGTCTGTTTATAATTTTGCTGGGTTTTGTGATCGTGGCGGAGCGCAAAAGCAAAAAGAGAGCAGAGAGTTTAGCAAAGGAAGTGGAAACTTTAGCAGCAACTTTGGAACGTACTCGTATAGCTCGTGAGATCCATGATTCCCTTGGTCACACTCTTACTACTCTAGATGTTCAGTTAGAACTTGCCCAGAAATTACACCAACGTGATCCCGCTCAAACTCTACAAGCACTGGATACAGCCAAGTATCTTTCTAGTCAATGTCTTCAAGATGTGCGTCGCGCTGTACAAACAATGCGCCGATCAGATTTTAATCTCAATCAGGCACTCAGCGCCCTAGTTACGCAAATCCAGCAAAACCAATCTTTTACGGTGCAGGCGGATCTAAATTTGCCACCATTACCTCTCCAGACGAGTCATCAACTTTACTGTATTATTCAGGAAGGGTTGACAAATATTCAAAAACATGCTATTGCTTCTCATGTGATTCTGCGAGGACAGTTTACGCTTGATGCCATTATCCTAGAGTTAGAAGACGACGGGCAGGGCTTTGATCCTGATTCACCCCATTCTGGTTTTGGATTACGGGGAATGCAAGAGCGGATACAAATATTGGATGGTAAGCTGAGTATTAAAAGTACCCCTGCTCAAGGTACTCATATTTGGATCACAGTTCCTCGATGATTCGGCTTTTGCTTGTAGATGATCAACATCTATTTCGGCAAGGATTAGCATCCTTGTTGTCACTGGAAGAAGATTTAGATATTGTCGGTGAAGCTAATGATGGTAATGAAGCGATCGCCCTCACTGAAAAACTCCAGCCTGATGTGATTTTAATGGATGTACGGATGCCTGTTTGTGATGGGGTAGTTGCCACTCGTGAAATTCACCAACGCTATCCCTGGATCAGGATTCTGGTACTAACAACCTTTGATGAAGATGAATATATTTGGCAGTCTCTACAAGCAGGAGCATTAGGTTATCTACTCAAGAGTACTCCCTCCGGGCAATTAGCAGCAGCAATCCGCACCCTGAATCAAGGATATAGCCAACTAGGGCCAACCATCGCTCCCAAAGTTTTTGCTCAAATTAACCCCCCCGTATCTAAACAGACAAACTATCAAAACTTGTTTAGCGATCGCGAACTAGAAGTTTTAACCCTATTGGGTCAAGGAAAAAACAATCGAGAAATAGCTCAAACTCTTTATCTAACTGAAGGTACGGTAAAAAACTACATCACTCAAATTCTTTGTCAGCTTGGTGTACAAAATCGTACTCAGGCAGCATTATGGGCGCAACAGTATTTGAGATTTTGAGAAATATGCAGGGTGTGTAGAGACGCGAAATTTCACGTCTCTACAAAGATTATCGGTAGGTCAATTATTTTATCCGAACCGTATTGGGTGTTTACTCCCCTATCCAATCCCCACCCTGCTTCGTTGAGGATGGGAAATTCCACCGAATTTGTTAATACAAGAGTTAACTGAAATCATTTGACTATTCTGACTTAGATTGTTTATCTCTATCTAATTTTTCCTGAATAGCTTCTCTACAGTATTCTGCCGAGTTATCCTTGGCTTTTACTTCTGTATACATTGACTCGCTAACTCTGATTGTTAATGTTTTGGTTAACGCTTCCTCTCTGTCAGTACTTAGTGGCTGTAAATTTTCTGGCTTTCCTTTAGGATTGGGCATTTATTAAAAAAAGTCAACAGTTAATCGTTTTGATTGCTTGACTGGTTTAATTCATCCAGTGCTTTTTGGATAGCTTGTCTACAAAATTCTGGAGGATTTTTTTGTTTTTGTACTTCTACCTTCATATCTTCAGTAACACGTAAGTGAATATATTCGGTTAATGGCTTATCCCTATCAGTTTTAAAGCCATGATTTTTAATATTTGGGTTCCCACGATTATCTTGACTCACTTTAAATAACTTAATAAAGCTAGATTAATTGATATACATACTGAATAATGATTAATTGATGGGTATTTGAGTTTGACGACTGGATACCCACCAAGTCCACCTATAACGGATAGACAACTATTATGTTATCAAGAGAATCGCTCAAAAACCTTAGTTTGCCACAATTGCAGCAACTGGGGAAAAAGTATGGTATTAAACCGCTAGGCAGTTGGGAAAAAACCGAAGTATGGATAAATATACTTTCTGCATTCCCTTATAAAGCAATTGATCAAATGAGAAATGGAGTAGGAATACATTCTCCCAGTCTAGAGGTATACCATGCGATCGATGTTGCACTCGACTTGCTCGGTCAACCTACTGATGCTCAAAAAGCATTGATACGCGCTACCAAAAACAATGAATGGCTAAATGATGAACACTCCAGAAGATATCAACAGAAACTTCTAGATTTGTGGAGTGTAAAACTCATGCTTGAACAGTGCCAACAATTGCTAGCTAGATAAGGAAAGTTATTATACCCCTCTATTGTCAGGGGTATAATTGTTTATTGGACTCAATTTTAATCTTGTGAATCTTCCAGAATTAGCCGTTTCAATCCCTAATAGGGATTAATGTTAGTTGCAACCAAGATAATAATTCGAGAGAGAGGAGGTAATGAAGAAGTTTCAATCCCTAATAGGGATTAATGTTAGTTGCAACATTGTCTAGTGAAAACTATGTGCTTGCTATGGCTGGTTTCAATCCCTAATAGGGATTAATGTTAGTTGCAACAAATTATTAGTCCAGACGAAGTTTTGGGGGCGGAGGTTTCAATCCCTAATAGGGATTAATGTTAGTTGCAACAAAGTTATTCAATCGGTTCAGGGTACAGAAGCCTTGGTTTCAATCCCTAATAGGGATTAATGTTAGTTGCAACTGGGGTATTCCAAGTGAAGGATTTCGAGGAATATTGTTTCAATCCCTAATAGGGATTAATGTTAGTTGCAACTGCTCAATCCAGATGCCTTGCTGTATTTGGTTTTCAAGGTTCAGTGGTGCCGACCTAGAGTAGGTATAGCGTTTGAGCGATCGCACTGTCAAGAGTAAACGAGTATAAAATCGCTCAAACCCAGTCAGGGTAAGATTTACAGAAAAGGTGCAGACCTCATTTCTCATCAAATCAGCTTCTAACATAGACAGAATAAGAGTTTCAGCCGCGAAAATTGACTGCTTTTTTTCTACACCTAGTGGTCTGCACCGTCATCAAGCAAAAAACACTGTAATATTTATTGGCATTTTGCTGCTAATACGCTCAATTTTACCCTGACAGCAAGCACAAAGAAAAATTAATTGGTCAGTGTCAGGTAAAATACTGGTTAAGCTGTAGATATAAACTAGACAAAATAGTATAAAAATACTATTTTCCAGATACTTAAACACCAAAACTTAATAAAAGACTAGTTGTTTACTATAAATACTAGACCAATTCACTCAAAGCCTTGATTTTACTGGGTTCATGCTCATAGTTCAGAAATACGGTGGTACATCTGTCGGTTCCGTTGAGCGCATTGTCTCTGTCGCACAACGCGTTTCTCAAGCCGCAAAAGCAGGAAATTCCATAGTGGTGGTAGTTTCTGCAATGGGTAAAACAACTGATGGACTTGTGAAATTAGCTGCGGAAATCTCTAAAAATCCTTGCCGTCGAGAAATGGATATGTTGCTTTCTACGGGTGAGCAAGTATCTATTGCGCTGGTGAGTATGGCATTGCAAGAATTAGGACAACCAGCAATTTCTTTGACTGGCGCTCAGGTAGGAATTGTCACCGAAGCTGAACACACCCGCGCCCGAATTTTACATATTCAAACAGAACGGATTAAAAAGCACCTCGAAGAAGGCAAAGTTGTTGTCGTTGCAGGATTTCAAGGTATTAGCAGTACCAATGCATTAGAAATCACTACCTTGGGACGAGGCGGTTCGGACACTTCTGCTGTGGCGATCGCAGCTGCTTTACAGGCAGATTTTTGTGAAATTTATACCGACGTACCAGGGATTCTGACTACAGACCCCCGTCTAGTTCCAGAAGCGCAGTTAATCAGTGAAATCACCTGCGATGAAATGCTAGAACTCGCCAGTCTCGGCGCAAAAGTCTTGCATCCTCGCGCCGTCGAAATTGCTCGTAACTACGGAATGCCCTTGGTGGTACGCTCTAGCTGGACAGATGATCCTGGTACTTGGGTGACTTCATCCCAAATCAAAGAGCGATCGCTGATCAATTTAGAAATTGCTCGTCCGGTAGATAATGTCACGTATGATACTGACCAAGCCAAAATAGCCTTGTTACGTGTTCCAGATAGACCAGGTGTTGCAGCCAGCCTATTTGGCGAAATTTCTCGTCAGGATGTAGACGTAGATTTGATTATTCAATCAATTCATGAAGGTAATACAAACGACATTGCCTTTACCGTATTTACACCAATCTTACCAAAAGCCGAAGCCGTAGCAGCTGCCATTGCTCCTGTTCTGAGCAGTCACAAGAGTAACCAAGCTGAAGAAACCGAAGTCATGGTGCAGCAAAATATTGCTAAAGTCAGTATCGCCGGCGCAGGAATGATTGGTCGTCCCGGAGTCGCCGCCAAGATGTTTGCCACCCTAGCAGCAGCAGGCGTAAACATCCAAATGATTTCTACCAGTGAAATCAAAGTCAGCTGCGTAATTGCTGCCCAAGAATGCGATCGCGCCGTCGCCGCTTTGCGCCAAGCATTTGAAATAGAAGCAGAGGACAAGGGGGACAAGGGGGACAAGGGGGACAAGGAGGACAAGGGGGACAAGAAAGCATTTTCTACTTCTACTTTGTCTGCCTCTAATTCTCCTGTACGTGGTGTCGCTCTTGATATGAACCAAGCACGTTTAGCCATTCGCCAAGTTCAAGACCGGCCAGGAACGGCGGGAAAACTGTTTGGATTTTTAGCAGACCACAATATCAGCGTAGATATGATTATTCAGTCCCAACGCTGCCGTATAGTCAATGGTGTGCCGATGCGTGATATTGCTTTCACTGTGGCACGGATGGATGCAGAAACAGCACAGAAAATGTTGCAAGCAAAAGCAGCAGAATATGGTTGGGGTGAAGTAGCCTTAGATCAGGTGATCGCTAAAGTCAGTATCGTTGGTGCTGGTATGGTAGGACAACCAGGTGTTGCAGCGAAAATGTTTGAAGCCCTAGCGCAGCATCATATAAACATTCAAATGATTACTACCTCAGAAATCAAAATTAGTTGTGTAGTAGCCCAAGAAGAAGGTGTCAAAGCACTGCAAGTTATTCACACAGCATTTGGACTAGCAGGTAGCGAGAAATTTATAGTTCCTGCATAGAGAAGATTGGGGATTGGGGATCGGGGATCGGGGAGTGGGAAAATACAATATAGATTACCTTGTCTTCCTTGTCCACGCCACGTGCTACAACGCTCTTAACCCGCAAGGGCGCAGTGGCTCCCCTTGTCCTCCTTGTCCCCCTTGTCCCCCTTGTCCTCCTTCCAATCCCCAATCCCCATATGCAAATTACTCAGTGTGTTCATACAGCCATTCTTGTAACTGACTTAGAACGCTCCGAACATTTTTATGGCACTGTGTTGGGATTATCTAAAGTAGAACGTCCGATGAAATTTCCTGGTAGTTGGTATCAAGTCGGCGAGTATCAAATTCACCTGATTGCAGCATCTAGCGTTAAGGATGAACCCAAAAATGAAAAATGGGGACGCAATCCCCACATTGCTTTTTTAGTTTCCGACTTAGATGCCGCTAAACAGCAGCTACTAAATTATAACTGTCTAATACAACCCAGTGCTTCCGGTCGCCCTGCTGTTTTTACCCAAGATCCAGATGGAAATATTATTGAGTTGAGCCAGCAGTAATGTTAAGGAGCAATGTTAAACTACAACTGAGTTTTACGAGAATAGGTTGAGAAGTAAGGAAGGTTAGCAGTTGCAGGAGTTTGACAAACCCATTCCACAAAAAAAGCTTGACATTGTTGAGAAAACTAGGTCTAACTTATTTGCTTGGCGTGGTCAGTTTTCGCCACAACTTATTGAAGCTATATTAAGATCTTACTGTTTACCTAACTCAGTCGTGCTTGACCCTTTTGCAGGTAGCGGAACTGTCTTATTTGAGGCTGGTATCCTTGCGTTTGAGGCATATGGTTTTGAAATTAACCCAGCAGCTTGGATTCTTAGTAAAACATATGAACTTATAAATCATTCTCAAAGAAAAGAAGTTCTCACAAATATTAGAAATTTGATAGACAGAGAATTCCCCTTTATATTTTTTGAAAGTAACAGTCAAGTGCCAGATTTAGCAGGAAGACTAAGCAGAATTAGAAATGAGTTGGATGAAGAAGCAAGAAAAATATTTGATGCTTTAATCATTATTCTTGATGTTGCCAATAATAGGGTAACTAATGAATTTATACAATCTAAGTTTGCTGATTTAGCGAGTGTAATTGAAAAGCTTCCTTTCTCTGAAAAGCAAATTAGAGTGGATCTAGCTGATGCTCGTTCCCTGCCATTAAAAAACGATCAGATAGATTTTGTTGTAACTTCACCGCCTTACATCAATGTATTCAACTATCATCAAAACTACCGCAGTTCTGCTGAAATACTGGGATGGGATTTATTAAAAATAGCAAAGTCGGAAATTGGTTCTAATAGAGCAAATAGAGGAAATCGGTTTTATACAGTAGTACAGTATTGCCTAGATATGGCTGATACTTTGCGAGAGCTTTCAAGAGTAACTAAAAACGGAGGTCGAATCGTATTCGTTGTAGGACATGAATCTAATGTACTGGGAGTACCTTTTTATAATGCTGACATTATTGAAAAAATTGGAGTACGAGCAAATCTATTTCATAAAAGCTTGAGACAAAAGCGAGAATTTAAAAACAAGTTTGGCAAAATAATAAGAGAAAATTTAATTAACTTCCTCAATTTAAATAATGTGTGCCATAAGGAAGCAGTTGAGCAAGTTGCAAGAGAGGTAGCACTTGATGTGTTGAGAAGTGGTCTTTCTTTAGTACCCTCGAAAAACCTTGAGTCTTTAGAAGATGCAATTGAAAAAGTTCAAGATATTGGAAGAACACCAATTTTAGACAAAAGATTTTATGTCTATCAACCTCCTCGAACTGTTCAACTAGTCAGTCCTAAGTATTCACAGTCATCTCAATCTATGCCTGAATTTTCTCGTCCTCATTATACGAAGCTAACTGCATGTCTGAATAATCGTCGGCTACCTGAAGCTGATAAAGAGCGACTAGAAGAAGCTGTTAGAAAGTATCATGAGTGGATTGCTGAGTTGGAAGCAATCGAGCGTGGTCAAGCAGACACAGTAGAAAAGTTAGTCGAAGCTACTAACCGATATAAGCGTTTTATTGAGCTTGACTTGATCTTTGATAGCTCAGATAACTTTTTGTACAGACAGAAGGGACAGCTAAAACTAGACAATACCATCTTGGAAGAATTTCTGCCACAAGTGGTTTTCCGTAGTTTACGCGGCATAGATGATTCTTTCGAGTTGGGTCCGAGAAAGACGTTTTCTGGGTTGAGTTTCTTATCTTCTCTTGGGAATCCCGGTCAAGGTGGTGAACCAAGTATAAGGACTAAAGATCAAGATTTCATACTTGGCAAAAAATTATATTTAAAGTCATCTTTCGATCCAGGATTTCAAGACTATAAGTTCATTGAGTCACATCTTGGATATGTCTGTGCTGAATGCAAAACGAATCTAGATAAGACTATGTTTCAAGAAGCAGTAGCAACAAGTAGAGACTTAAAGATAGCTGTTCCCGGATCTTTATATTTTCTAATCTGTGAATTTCTTGACATGACACCAGTTTCAACAGTTTCAACTCAAATTGATGATGTTTTGATTGTGCGAAAAACAAAGCGTATGTCCGCTAGTATTCGGCAAGAGTATAGAACACCGGAGGAAAGACAACTTCATAGGCAAGATTATGTTGATTTTTTAGATTCTTCTAAGTATTATCCTGATGTATTTCAAAGAATGATCGATAAGATTCAAGCTTTGATTGATGATACAAGTCCATCAATGGAACATGTTTTAGAACAAGGGTATTTCTAAATACGTTATCGTTTGGAATTCAAGGTTATTTGCGGCGAGTGATGAGCATCGTTAGACCTTTGATTGCTGGACTTCTCAACTATGAACCTGCCTGTTTTATTGATTCGTGCAAGAGATCTAATGACCAATTATGCTTACACCTACAGTGATCCTTTACTAGAAGTTGCTCCTGCTCCTGATACTTGGGGATGGGATGTAGATCGAATTTACCAAGATTTGGGACAGCGTACAGAGTTACAAAAATTATTCGATGACTGTAAAATAGCGCCTCCCGATTTTCTCATTATCCGTCGTTTGGAAGAATTGGGAGATAATGTTGAACAAGTGAGCGATCGCCTTTCTCACATTGAAGCTATGGGGATAACCCTGGTTGCTGTTGAGCAAGGTTACAATTCTGCGGTTCAATCTCCTAATCTTCATGCTGAATTGTTGCAATTACTACACCAAATTCAACGACAGCAACACAGTCGTCGCATTCGTCAAGCTCATGCCCGCAACCGTTTAGACGCTGCTCCTCCTCCGGGAAAAGCGCCCTATGGTTATCGCAGAGGTAAAGATAAGTACATTGTTGACCGTAGTACTTCTCCTGTAGTCAAAGATTTTTTTGAACACTTTCTACTCTATGGTTCGCTGCGGGGAGCAGTACGTTACCTGGCGAAAAAATACGGTAAGAAAATTTCTGTCACCACAGGGCGTCGTTGGTTGACGAATCCAGTTTATCGTGGCAACACTGCTTATCAAAATGGAGAAATTCTTGCTAATACCCACACAGCTATTCTTTCTCAGGAAGAAGCAGCGCAAGTTGACAGGCTTTTACGCCGCAACAGTCGTTTACCATCACGAACTGCAAGTGCGCCGCGTTCTCTAGCAGGGTTGGTTGTCTGTGGTGAATGTCAATCACATATGGGTGTTGCTCGCGTTACTATTCGCAACCAAGATAAAGAGTATCTTTATTTACGTCCAATTAGCTGTATAAAAAAACCTAGATGTCGGGCTATTGCTTACCAAGAAGTCTTGGAGCATACTATTCAATCTGTTTGCCATGACTTACCTGTGGCGGTGGACAAGATGAATTCTCCACAATTGGATGCAGTTAAAAATAGCTTAGGGGATGCGATCGCTCGTCAGCAAGAAATACTCGCACAATTACCTGCTTTAGTCGAAACTGGGGTACTAGATCCAGAAACAGCCAAAATCAGAGCATACAAACTCCGCATCGAAATATCTACACTGCAAGCAAAGTTAGCAACCTTACCACCGGTGAACCTACGCTCTGTTGCGGTTGCGGTTTCTATCCCTCAATTTTGGTTGGATTTATCAGAATCAGAACGACGATTTTATTTTCGCGAATTTATTCGTCAAGTAGAAATTGTTCGTCAAGATCAACACTGGCAATTACGAGTCATTTTTATTTTTTGAGTGTTGATTATTACTAATTAAATCAGCATAATATATGCAAATAACATCATAAAAAGCACTCAAAGAACAATGAAAGACTCTTGATGCAGAAAGATATTTTATTATTTTTTTAACTTTTTTTGTATGTAATTAAATACAAATATTTAATCAGAGAATTTATAAAAAAATATACATAATCAAAGCTAATGGTTGTATAATTACTCCCAATAGGGGCATCAGATGCCCCTAGTTTTTCACCCGCAAGCTAGTTATCAGGGTAGCCAAATATTTACCAGGGCATCTACCTTTTTTAGAGGTATCTACCGTTCTTTTAAAATTTGACTGATTTGCAGTAGCTGACCTATTCGTTGTGTCAGTACTGTCATGCTAACACTTGTCATTTTTTCATGTCAATCATTCATGTAAAAATGACAAAAAATCATGTCAAACAATTTGGATATCATGAGAGAGAATAGAAGACAAACATGATATCAAACAGTCAATAAAATGACCGACAGAAGGCGTTGTGATAATTACAAACAGGTCAGCGGTTATGTTCCGGTAGAGTTGGCGCGGGAATTCAAAAGCATTTGCGCTCGTGAGGGTCTTTCTCAAAGCGACGCTTTAGAGGAGATCATCCGTGAGTGGCTAGGCAAAAAAACGGCTTCCAACTCTTCAAATCCCGAACAACCAAACCGCCTGATCACAATTGCTGATGTAGTTCGAGCCAATATGGCAAAACTTAAGCGCTGTGGAGTCAAAAACTTACAAGCGCTTGCCAAAGGGGAAGTACTACCTACACCAGGGGACTTCGCCATCATTATGTCTAGTTTGGCTATCCCTGAGGAAGAACAAAAAATGATTTGGCAAAGAACTTTTAGTTCCCTACATAGTGATTTTGGTGGTGTGAATGAGTGCGAGCGTTCTGAAAGTCCTAAACCAACCGGGCTGGAATTATAAATTGTCCTATGATGGGGTTTCTATCCTTGCCCCAACAAAGAAAGATGCTACTCACCTTGCCCAATGCTACGGATATGCTTTGAGCGAAACCGCAGCAAAAATCAATGGCAAGGTGCGGATCGGGTGGAGACACTGTAAGCGACCAATTGAATTTTACGGGTGGATGGCATCCCAGCAACCTCCTACACCTGCCGAAACTGCCGAGCGCATCTTACCTCTGGGAGGTGAAGTTTTTTGCAGTCAGCTGCACTTACCAGTAGAGTTGTTGAAACGCATGGTTACTGCTGCTGAAAGTGAACGTCCAATTAGTATTGTCAGACAAGATAACCAAAAACAAATAATTGTTAATCAGTTAATGTCTGACATGTTACAAACTCCCCCGGATATTGCTACTCAAAGGGTCATAACCCGATTTTGGCTAAGGGAGGATTTGGCAGAACTGGAACGACGACTACATCAGCAGAACAGGTTCACTATGACTTATCGTGGTGGATTAAACGACCAAACTTGGGCAATCCTCACAACCCAATTCGAGAGTTTCGAGGTTGATGGCATCTGGTACAGACAGGCAACCACCTTGGCAACTCCTGAACTGATACCGATTCCATCAGAGGCTTTTGCTCCAATTTAAGTAGATAATTTGACTTACTTCAAGATATGAAAAATCATCAGGTGTGTAAATTTATTCATTCAGGGAATGCACTACCTCACTTGGGGATCGGGGATTGGGGAGTGTGGGAAGACAAGGGGAGCCACTGCGCCCTTGCGGGTTAAGAGCGTTGTAGCACGTGGCGTGGACAAGGGAGACAAGGGAGCAGGTAGCTCTTAGCAGGGAGATGCACTGGACGCGGAGAAAAACAAATCCCCAATGACTAATGACTAATGACAATTAACTATTGTCAATTGACTAACAACTAACAAATATATTTAGACTTTATTTAAAACAGATATTTCGCGGATACGCCATCCATCAGTTTTACGAATCAAGTTATATCTAACTCTGACCGTTTCAGTTGAGGACTTGTTCTCTTTCAGTTGACCGTTTTCGTAAAAACTGGTTGCTTCAGTTATAGAAGCTTGCACCGCAGCATGTTCCTGATCCGTAGGATTGATCTCTAGAGATTCTACTTTAACAGTATGTTGATATTTGCGATAACGGTTATCAGCCTTATCTTCCTTGGCAACGAGTTGCCATTGAGTGAGGGCTGAGTCTATTAAAATATTATCTAAACTATCAATTTCATGATTTGGCCCCAAGGCAGCAGATTTAGTTGCTAACCAAGTCTGAATTATTTCTTCTGCTGTCGCTTCTGTTAACAATCCTGTTGGAAACAGGGGTTTGCTATTACGGTCAGGGATAGGTAGTGGTGGTTCATTTAGTTGTATTAATAACTGTTTACCTTGTAAAGCAGGTGCTGGTCTCAAGGCATTATGGACGAATTTTACAGTCGTTGAAATCGCTAGCCATAAAACTAATATACTTCCCAAACTAGTCAACACTACCCACAATAACCGCTTGTTGGGATTGACGCCGCGAGTAGCAGAACGCCGTCGCCGTGCAGCAGGTGGACGCTGTTCCCAATGACGTTCTCTAGCATAAGTAGATGGGCTAGGTTTGCGCCTTCTTGAGGTTGGTGGTTGAGAGGGTACACTAGCTCTAGCGGAACCATTCATCTGATAGTCATTGCTTCTGCTAGCGCGTTCCACGCCCGAAACAGGTGTAAAGGGCATGTCTACTCTTGTGTCTTCACGCTCTGAATGAGGAGGTGAAACTTGAAAGGACGAGGATGACTGAGTTTGGGGAGAATTTGCAGAATTGCTTCTGTCACCTGGGAATTGACCGTAGACTATATTAGTATCGCTGCGGGGATTCTGGCGATTTATCCGAATTTGAGGATATGACGGTTGGTTAGTTTTTGACCCTTCATAATTGGTTTCTACTTGCGTCGATAGCTGTTCGAGATAGGCTTGTACCTGCTGGTTAGCAAAATAATCTTTCAGGGAAGCTTGCTGCTTGACTAAATCTCGAAAGTTAGGAAAAACATCGTTTTGTAACCAGTGTTCACCGTATAAACACAAGCCCGGAAGTAGATCGGGAGAGTTTTGAGAATTTTCCCGAATAAAAACTAGGGCTTCGTATTCCTGACTCAGTTCTAAAGCACGGGTAGCTTCTTCTGTTTGACCCAACATCAAAGCGCATAACGATTGTTCTAAATGCACATCTTGGCGCTTCCCTAGACGCATCAGCATCTGTTTAGCTTGGTAAATCAAAGCTGGTTGACGTTGGGTAAATCCCCGTCCTATCAATGCATAAACAGCTAAGTATATAGCTACACCAGAAGGACGCTTACTTTCAGCTTCAAATAGTTGGTGTTGTTCTGCTACTGTCAGGTGGTTACGCAGTTGTTGGATAAAGCGTAAAAAATCATCAATGTTTAAACCAGAGTAGTCATTCCCTGCGCCATCAATACCGCCGCGATCGCCTAAAATTTCTTGTAATAACTTCAATCCTTGATTGCGTTCGGCAGTTTTTTCTAGTGGCAGGGCAAGTAACTCTAAAATTCTATATGGTCGCAGTCTGTAAAGATCCGCTTGAATTTCAGACTGAACGTTAGGAAATAATCCAAAATGTGCTAGCAATTCATCGCCTGTTTCTAGGGAAGCAGCAGCATTTTCGTAATGACCCTGTTGCCATTCTTCTCGACCTAATTCTAGGCACGCCAGAGCAACCGTCAGAACAACATCTGGTCTTTGAGGATCTATATCACTATATTCGCCCGTTTCTAAAGTGTTGCTTGCTTGCAAACCACTACCGTTATTGTTCGTCAGGTATGGATGACCTAACTTCAGTACTAGTTCGTATTCCCCTAAATCTTGGAGAATCAGCAAAGCACCTGCTAATTCTTCTGAGTTAATTTCGATGCTCAGACCTTGAGACTCAATTAAGCCATTGTCACCAGCACGGTTTTCTACTGTCACGCCAGCATTGTGTTCCCTATCGGGGCCATAGGCATGAGCAAGATAACTTTGATCGTAGGCTCTGCGTTCTTTGGGATTTGATAAAACCACGTAAGCTTCTTCAATCAGTTGTTTGCGAGAGTTAATCGCTACCTGGGAATACTCGCGTCGCGGCAATTGCTGTCGGCGATCGCTATACGCCTGCCGCAATTGCTCCTCACTTGCCGCCAAAGGCAGTCCTAAAATTCGGTAGTAATCTAGCGGAATTCGCACAGCCTACTTCCCCTGCAGCGCGATCGACATAATTTTAAGAGAGTATTCCAAGAGTGTAAAAGCGTGCCATAATAATAACTCGTTGTTTTCACACAACAAGTGTGTTTTGCAACAAGTTTACTTCTGCCTCTCCAATGTCTTTGACGGCAGCGCCGATCATATTCTGTTGGCAGATATTTATTATTTTCCTCTATTTGGAATGTATTTTTTAAGCATTCCTGCGGCTGATGCTGAGGGAAGTTTCCCAACATCCCATCAGACAGATACCGTTTCGTAGGTTTGCTTCTGCTTGCAAGCGAACCGAAGTATAACATAGTTGGATGTTTATGGCAATTATCTAGAGAAGTAAAAACATAAAAGATAGAATTTTTGAATTTGTTAATGAGTATGCAGAAAGCAAGCTATCCTGGTTGGTAGTCTTGGGTCTAAGGTTGTTATCTTAACCTTTCCCAGAAAAAACATAAAACAGTAATAGCCAATGACTGTTTAATTTTTAACTCTTTTTTTTGAGTTCAAAATTATTCAATTCTTTTAAGCATGGTAACTTTAAGTGTTACTACAGGGATACTAAAAAATAATGGTTCAAGAACGCACTTTACCGACATTTGACGTTGCTACCGCCCAGATTGATAAAGAAGAGGGGCTGCGGTTGTATCAAGATATGGTACTAGGGCGCACCTTTGAAGACAAATGCGCGGAAATGTATTACAGAGGCAAAATGTTTGGTTTTGTCCACCTGTACAATGGTCAAGAGGCAGTCTCCACAGGTGTGATCCAAGGAGCAATGCGACCGGGAGAAGATTTTGTTTCTAGTACCTACCGCGACCACGTTCATGCTTTGAGTGCCGGAGTACCAGCAAAACAGGTCATGGCAGAATTATTTGGCAAAGCCACAGGTTGCAGTAAAGGACGTGGCGGTTCCATGCACATGTTCTCTGCTGAACATGGTTTGCTGGGTGGTTATGCTTTTGTCGCTGAAGGTATTCCTGTAGCTGCTGGGGCAGCTTTTCAAAGTAAATACCGTCGGGAGGTTCTGGGTGACGCCAGTGCTGATCAAGTGACAGCTTGCTTTTTTGGCGACGGTGCTTGCAACAACGGTCAGTTTTTCGAGACCTTAAATATGGCTGCGCTGTGGAAATTGCCAGTCCTTTTCGTCGTTGAAAATAACAAATGGGCTATTGGTATGGCCCATGAACGAGCAACTTCCGACCCAGAAATTTATAAAAAAGCCAGCGTCTTCAACATGGTGGGTGTGGAAGTAGACGGTATGGATATTATGGCAGTGCGTGCAGTCGCACAGGAAGCCGTAGCCCGCGCTCGTGCCGGTGAAGGCCCGACCTTGATTGAAGCACTAACTTACCGTTTCCGGGGTCACTCTTTGGCAGATCCAGACGAACTGCGAACCAAAGATGAGAAAGAATATTGGTTTAGCCGCGATCCAATTAAGAAATTTGCTACTTATCTTACAGAAAGAAACCTGGCAACGGCGGAAGAATTAAAAGAGATTGACCGCAAAATCCAGCAAGAAATAGAAGAAGCAGTGAAATTCGCTGAAAGTAGCCCGGAACCTGATCCCAGCGAACTTTATCGCTACATTTTTGCGGAAGACAAATGAAAGGGAATAGGGAACTCTTAACAGGAGAAAGCAGCTCGCCTACAAGAGGCGAGGCTTTAAACCTTTACTTCCTTATCGTAGAAATTATGAGTTATGAATTATGAATGCTGAAAATTTTCATAAATTCATAATTCATCATTTAAGTAAGTCGATGAGAATAAATATAACGCGAGTTACGAAAAATAAATATGCCTGAAAAGTAGAGATGCGAGGAAGATCGCGTCTCTACCAATGACTAATGACAATGGACAAATGACGACCCCAACTAGCTAGCTTTATTTGCGCGAACTTACTTATAATTCATCATTCCAAAGCCGTGTTTTCTATATCTATTCAACAACAACAATACAAAACCTACATCCTCACGGATGAAACCGCCAACTCTCAGCTAGAAGTTGTTCCAGAACGGGGCGGTATCATCACTCGCTGGCGTGTTCAAGGACAAGAAATTCTCTATTTAGATACAGAAAGGTTTGCTAACCCAGAGTTGAGTGTTAGGGGTGGAATCCCGATTTTGTTTCCGATTTGCGGCAATTTACCGGAAAATAGTTACACTTACAACGGTAAGCAATATACTTTGAAACAACACGGTTTTGCTCGTGATTTACCTTGGCAAGTAACTGACCAAGTTACGCAAAATGCAGCAAGGTTTACTCTTACCCTCAATAGCAACGAGCAAACACGAGCAGTATATCCTTTTGATTTTCAGGTAAGTTTCAGTTATAAAATCCAAGGCAATACCTTAGAAATTCAGCAACAATATACCAATCTCTCCTTGGAAACAATGCCTTTTTCTTTTGGGTTTCATCCTTACTTGATCACACAGGATAAAACCCAATTAGAGTTTGAAATTCCTGCTCAAGAGTATCAAGATCAAAGAAGCAAAGAAACTCATGCTTTTGATGGTAAATTTGATTTCAATCAAGATGAAATTGATGTG
This sequence comes from Pelatocladus sp. BLCC-F211, assembly GCF_041928655.1. Classification (NCBI taxonomy): domain Bacteria; kingdom Bacillati; phylum Cyanobacteriota; class Cyanophyceae; order Nostocales; family Hapalosiphonaceae; genus Pelatocladus; species Pelatocladus sp. BLCC-F211. Next base: position 32,287 of record NZ_JBHFLM010000244.1, read on the forward strand.
GCATTTAAGCAACTAGGTAGTCAATGTGCTAGTGTGAGTGACAATAGCCGCAAATTAAAACTTACGCTGGAATCTGACAATATATTTTCTACCCTCGTGTTTTGGACACTCAAGGGCAAAGACTTCTATTGTCTGGAACCGTGGAGTGCGCCTCGTAACGCCATTAACACTGGTGAACATCTGACAATTTTGCAACCAGGAGCCACTTGTGCAGCGAGTGTGAGAATTTTGGCAAAATTTTTCTAAACCCCTTTACAAAATTGGGACTTCTTATGATATATTAATAAAGTTGCAAATCGCTGGCAACGGGTCGCTAACTCAATGGTAGAGTACTCGGCTTTTAACCGATTAGTTCTGGGTTCGAATCCCAGGCGACCCATATAAATCTTCAGATTACCGAAACTTTTCGCTCTCTAGACCCTGCATTCATGCGTGGGGATACAGAGGAGACAATAGGGTTCGGATAAGTAGCGACGTTGCACTGCAACGTCTCTACATGATCAAAATTATGACGAAAAATTCTTAACCGAATACTATTGACCAAGCAGAGATCAAAAAATGTATCAATTGATGCTAATTTGTGTTGACACAAGAGTTAGGATTGCAAAATTGCGATACATTGTGATTACCTCTTTCAAACTTATTGTTACCAAAACCCATCAACACCGTGTTTTCAACCTCGGTCTTTACACTCAATAATGGTTTAACGTTTATCCATCAAGAAATTCCTGACACTCCTGTGGTTGTAGCGGATGTTTGGGTGCGTGCCGGTGCTAGGATTGAACCCAGTTCTTGGTTTGGTATGGCTCACTTTCTAGAGCATATGATCTTCAAAGGAACTCCAAACCTGCTACCAGGAGTATTTGATCAAAAAATTGAAAACAGGGGTGGGGTAGCTAATGCGGTTACTAGCTATGATTATGCCCATTACTCTATTACTACAGCAGCCAGTTTTATCGAAGAAACTCTCCCTTATTTAGCAGAACTATTGCAAAATGCGGCGATTCCTGAAGATGAATTTAGCCGTGAACGAGATGTGGTTTTAGAAGAAATTCGTTTTTGTCAAGATGATCCTGATTGGATAGGATTTCAAACATTACTCCAGAGTGTTTATCAGCGCCATCCCTACGGGCGTCCGGTGTTAGGTACAGAACAAGAACTCATGCAGCACTCACCAGAACAAATGCGCTGCTTTCACCGCACTTATTACCAACCCGAAAACATGACGGTGGTGATTGTTGGAGGAATAGCCCAAGAAGTAGCTCTAGAATTAGTGAACCGTACATTTAATAATTTTGGCGATCGCTGTTGTGATTGTCCACCAACAGAAGAAGTCGCAAGACCAATCATCGCAGGAATTCGCCGCCAACAGCTAGATTTACCCCGCCTGGAACAAGCACGATTGATGATGGCGTGGACGGGGCCAGGAGTCGAACAACTTTGCAGCGCCTACGGATTAGATTTACTCTCAGTTTTACTAGCAGAAGGACGGACATCACGCTTAGTTAGAGACTTGCGAGAAGAACAGCAATTAGTCCAGGGTATATGCAGTAATTTTTCCCTCCAAAGAGATTCGAGTTTATTTACCATTACTGCTTGGTTAGAACCAGAAAATCTGGAACTTGTCGAGTCCTTAATTCGTCTCCACCTAGAGGATTTACTGAGTCATGGTATTTCCCCCCAGGAACTCACTCGTTGTCAACGCCTGTTATGTAATGATTTTGCCTTCTCCACAGAAACACCCAATCAACTAGCAGGACTATATGGATACTACAACACCATTGCTGAAGCAGAATTAGCGATGACCTATCCCGAAAAAATCCAGTCCTTTGATACGCAACAACTGCAACAATTAGCACAAGAGCTTCTTTCACCCAATCATTACGTAGTTACGGTATTAAAGCCTTGTTAGTCAAGAGTCCATTGTCAAGAGTCAAAAGTCCAAAGTTTTTTACCCTTGACCATTGACCATTGACTACTGACCATTGACCCTTGACCCTTGACCAAAAAATGACCACTTCCTTACAAAAATCCCATATTCACCGCACAGTCTTAGATAATGGCATAGTATTACTTCTGACAGAAAATCCTACAGCAGATATCATTGCAGCGCGGATTTTTATTCGTGCTGGTAGCTGTTACGAAAATCGGGAACATGCAGGATTAGCACATTTGCTGTCTGCGGTATTAACAAAAGGGTGTGAGGGACTTTCCAGCTTGCAAATCGCCGAACAGGTGGAGTCTATCGGCGCACATTTAAGCACAGATACTGCTGCTGATTATTTTCAGGTGTCTTTAAAGACGGTGACATCAGATTTTGCTGATATTTTAGCTTTAGCAGGCAAAATATTGCGATCGCCTACTTTGCCAGAAGTAGAAGTCGAATTAGAACGACGCATCGCCTTGCAAGATATTCGTTCTCAAAAAGAACATCCCTTTAGTATCGCCTTTGAGCAACTACGCCAAGTGATGTACCAAGATCATCCCTATGCTATGTCAGCACTGGGAAATGAATCAACTATGAGTTGTATCACCCGTGGAGATTTAGTTCAGTTTCACCAAACTTATTTTCGTCCAGATAATTTGGTGATTAGTATTGCTGGTCGCATTACCCTAGATGATGCTGTTGCAGTAGTCAAAGAAGTCTTTGGTGATTGGCAAGCACCTGCTAATACACCACTACCTAAACTGAATTTACCAAATCTTACCGTCCAGCCACAACAGGTTATACTACCCCAACAGACACAACAATCAATCGTCATGCTGGGTTACATTGGCGCAGCAGTCACTTCTCCAGATTACGCTGCTTTGAAGTTATTATCTACATACTTAGGCAATGGACTTTCCAGCCGCTTATTTGTAGAACTGCGAGAAAAGCGAGGTTTAGCTTACGAAGTATCCGCCTCATACCCCACACGGCTGTTTCCTGCCACATTCGTAGTATATATGGGTACGGCTCCCGAAAATACTCAAGTTGCTCTATCTGGTCTGCACACAGAAGTAGATTTACTGTATAATAAGCCACTTACAGAACTAGACTTACAAGCAGCAAAGAATAAAATCTTAGGACAATACGCCTTGGGCAAGCAAACTAATGGACAACTTGCTCAAATATATGGCTGGTATGAAATTTTGGGATTGGGAATCGAATTTGACCAGGAATTTCAGGAACTAATTGCTAATGTTAATGCTGATGATGCGATGACCATAGCTTCTCGTTATTTACAGAAACCTTATGTATCTTTGGTAGGTCAAGAAGAAGCAGTTAGAAATGCAGTTCTTTAGTAGCAAGTATCAGTTTTTTGCTCTTGCATTTTGCCACCTTTTGCCGTATAGAGTATTACCATCGACTTTAGCGAGGGTAGAGTTCCATGACAGCAAGTTTCTTTGGCTACTTAAGTTCGCTAAACCCATTTGTAAAATGCTGTTTATTCAGACAGAAGCAGGGGGATAAATGCTTATTAGGAATCAAATTGCTGCTATTTTCCTCTGCACCTCTGCTGTTGACTGCTTCTGCTGTACCAGCATTTGCAGCACCATCACCACAAATCGCCCAAATAGCTCAAGTTAGCATCACTCGCCCTAACTTACAACTAGGTAGCCAAGGACAGTCGGTATCAGAATTACAAGCAGCACTGAAACTTTTAGGCTTCTACACAGGTGCTATAGACGGAATTTATAACGAAACAACAGCCAAAGCAGTTTCTCAGTTTCAACAAGCTGCTGGCTTAAATGCCAATGGTATTGTTGATGCTATTACATGGCAAAAACTTTTTCCTGGTGAAGCGATCGCATCATCTCCTTCCCCTACTTCTACCACAACTGTCACCAATTCAGCCAATAACTTTCCGGTTCCAACTCAGATTGTCAACAACTCTACAACTACTACAACTCAGATAGCAAATAATTCCACAGCAACTACAACTCAAACTGCAAATAATTCCACAACACTGACTACCCCTCCCGAACCAAAACCAGCAACACCACCACAACAAACCACATCTACTAATTCTCAAAAGAAAACTGTCACCCAATCATCATCTAATCGTTCTCAACAAAGCACAAGTTCCCAGCCAACTAAACGCACCCAACAAAGTACACGTTCTACACGTTCTCAATCAACTAAACGTACTCAGCCAACCCCGCGTTTCGAGCAAATTCCTGGTGTTCAATATACTTCCAAAGGATATCCGATCTTGCGCCCAGGAATGAAGAATGCCGAAGTCAGAAGATTGCAACTAAGGCTCCGAAAACTTGGTTATCTCAAAACTGATGCTGATGGCGACTTTGGCGAAGAAACCGAAGCAGCAATTAAAGCTTTACAAGAGCGCTATGATATTGAACCTGATGGTGTAGTTGGTGGTGCAACTTGGGAAATTTTGCTACGACGGCGTTAGTGATTACTTGAAAAAAAGATTCTATCGTGAAAAATAGACTCTTTTTCAATTCCGCGAATCTGAAAAAACAAGAATCCCGATTTATTAGAGAAATCGGGGTTCTGTGTCACTAATAGATATAATTAATCACCAATATTTAAATTAAAAAGTACATTTTTATACCTACAAAAAATATAAAAATGTTTGTAGTATGCGCTTTAGCACTTATTATTAAAGTTTGAAGCAGTAAGAATCGCTTGCTGCACATTATTATTTATATATGCTCATCTACCGATTTTAGGGAAATCCTAGAAGAACAAACAAATCACAATTAAACAGGGTATGAAAAACTTTTTATTAACTTGGCTTGGAACAGCCGTTGCATTGCTAATAACAGCTAATATTCTTCAGCATTTCGATATTGGCTTTAAGGTAGATAGTTTTGTTACAGCCTTGATTGCTGCTGTATTCATTGGGATTGTCAATGCTTTCATTCGTCCAATATTAAGAATATTAGCCTTTCCGATCACCCTGCTGACCTTTGGTTTATTTTCCTTTGTCATCAATGCATTTGCTTTATGGTTAGCTAGCTTTTTGACTCCCAGTTATGGTTTTGTAATTCAAGGCCCCATAGCAGCTTTATTAGGTTCAATTGTACTATCAATTGTTTCTAGTATAATTAATTATCTTTTAAGAGTTGTTGAGTAATTGTTATTAGTCAATCGTCAATCGCTAATTAATTATTATTGCATCCTCCTCACAGTCTTCACCAAATAAGTTAAAAGTTAAAACCAAGAAGAAGAAAATCGGTGTTAAGTCCTTAATTTGATTTATGTAAAATTTATTTTAACTTTTATATTTTAACTTTTTAAACTTTTTCTCCAGTTGAGCAATAGCTACCGTTACCGTACACTTTTGATTATCGATCGCACAACGAAAAATTTGTTTAGGAACTAACAAAAGTTTAGATCCGGCTGCACATAAAGCAGCAGCTTCAGCAACACTAGGAGTTGCTACGTGTTTGTGAATCAATTGGGAAGGATTAGGAACAGAAACTGTGCAAAGAATTTCAGCAGCAAAGGTTTTAATGAGCCAGTTGTTTTCTCTACAAAGTTCCACCAAAGCAACTTCATCGGCTTTATTATTAATAGTAGCAACACCTGCGATCGCATTTTGGGAAAGTTGATTTTCTCTAAACACATGTGCGATCGCTGCTTCTATTAATTCTCGTGAAGTACCTCTTTGATAACCAATTCCCACCCACAAATTTCTGAATTCGAGAGAAAATTCTGCTAACACCAATTGAGATTACCTAATAATTACAAACTAGGGCGACGCAACCAATTCATAATTTTCTCACGCCATAATCGCGGACTATCTGCGGGGCGATACTTTGTGTCAAACATGGAAAATAAAAGAGGTAAGCCTCCCACTTTAGCACTCATTAGCAGATGAATCGCAAGTGCTAAAACTACTATTACCCAAGCTATTAAATGTATATAATACCAGATATGGTTTAATTCTCCCTTTGGCAACCAATTTTCATCTTGAAACTTACCTGAAATCATGGCAAATATAGCAGCCACTAACATTGCAGTATTTGCAAGACGTTGTAAAGTGTACCACCAAATCGGTTTGCCTACTAAAGTCAATTGCTGTAATGTATTTCTTTGGAATAGACGATTTCTCCCAGCTTTCAAACAGTAAATAATAAATATTGGTAGGGCAACAAAAAAGATAAAAAATCCAAAAGTACCATGTATATCAATTAAATTTCGATTTGCTTGTGTGAAAGCAAATCCACCAAATCTGCGATCCCAACTGTCATAAACCAAAAATCCCGTAATCGCCGCACCAATAATCAATAAAGCAGTGATAGAGTGGAGTATTCGTAACACTAAAGGCTGGTATGGCTGAGAATTAGGCATGATCTAAGTTTGTTAAATGAGATTTATATTATTTATTTTTACTTAAAAAATGCATAGGATAATTTATCAACCAAAAAAAATCGTAGAGACGTTGCATTGCAACGTCTCTACATATTGGAAAATCATACCAAGAACCTTAACTGATCTGTATTGTTTTATAATTTACAATCGCTTGGCGATCGCAGCTCAAGGATTTAGTTGTTTGTTTTGCGGTTGTGTCTGCGGTAAGACTGTTAAATAAGGATTCAAATTGGTTTCATCTACCCAGCCAGAATAATATTTAACAGTAGTAGATTTTTCTGAAATCTCAATTAATTCCAAATCACCACGAATCGCATTTGCAGTTCTTTTCCCAATCCCTGACTTCACAGAAGAAGTCAGGGATCTTGTTGCTTGTTGTTCACGAATAATTTAGAAATGCTATATTCGCTGATAACTGTTGAGTATTTACTGATGTAATTGACTTTGCAAATATTTACCCCATTCTGCGGCTAAAGGAATTTCTGTAAAGGGAACTCGCACAGAGTTTGCAGATTGAGGAAATACAAATTCTACCTCAATAGTCCGACCTTTTTCTGGTAGTTGCTGCATATCAACAGTTTTATCATCCACCAAAAGGCGTATTTGTTGAACATGCTCCAAAGAAAATGTTTCTAATTTAATCGGGCCTTTTGGTGTTGGTTTTCCCCAAGTAATTGAGTTACCTTTTTGACCGAGTACCGCATAAATATCGTACTTCGCCTTGTCAAATTGCTCTGCCCAGGTTCGATAAGCTTCAATTTTTTGATATTCTTGAGAACCTTGCCAAGCTAACCAGAAAAATGCTGCTAACAGAGGTAGCCACAATAGACCGTGTTCCATGATGGATTTAACTCTAAACTCAGGAAAAAAGAACTTTTGGAGAAAAAGTTAAAGGAACAAGAGTCAAAGAAAATCTCTTTCCCATTATCTTTTAACCTTTACCCCTTTCACTATTTTCTTATGTGTAGCTATGATGCGAAATACAGTCATTGAAGGACTGTATAAGTTATCGTAATGAGCATACTGGCAAAAAGCGGTGATGAATTGATATGAGAAGGGTTTTATTTTTGTGCTTGTTTGTCATCGGGCTGAGTGCTGCGGTGTTTAGTTTCCTAAATTTTCAGGGACTAGCAGCAAAAGGTGAATTTGAGACGATTGTGCTGGATTTTCGGGAAAATATTCCCAAAGAAGAATTGCAAAGGAATTTGCAAGCGATCGCTCAACAATACAATGTCACACCCCGATTAGACAATCAATTCTCCGCCAAGGATAATGTCTATATCATCGAAGGCGATAAAAAACGACTCAAACAACTGCGGAAGTCTAAAATTGCCTCAGCAACGGAATTTATTGAGCCTAACTATATTTATAGAATTCCCAAACTAGATGAAGACAGAGTACCAGATGAGGAGTTTATATCTGGTGCTAGCGATCCTAACGACCCAATGTACAGCAAGCAATGGCATTTGCATAACATCGGTGTTGTCGGTGCGTGGAAAGAAACTAAAGGTAGTGGCGTCACAGTAGCAGTTATAGATACTGGTGTTACCAAGGTGCGTGACTTAGAAGAAACAAAGTTTGTCAAAGGTTACGACTTTGTAAACGACACAGAAGAAGCCAAAGACGACAACGGACACGGTACTCACGTGGCTGGTACGATCGCTCAAGCTACTAACAACAATTATGGTGTAGCCGGAGTTGCTTACGAAGCTAGTATCATGCCTTTAAAAGTACTCAGTGCCTATGGAGGTGGTACTGTTGCTGATATCGCTGAAGCCATTAAATTTGCTGCCGATCATAACGCCAATGTCATTAATATGAGCTTGGGTGGCGGTGGTGAAAGCCATCTGATGAAAGATGCGATCGAATATGCCCATAAAAAAGGTGTAGTAATCATAGCAGCAGCAGGGAACGAAAATCAAAATTCTGCCGCATATCCAGCCCGTTATCCCCACGTCATCGGCGTATCAGCCTTGGGTCCAGATGGCGAAAAAGCTCCCTATTCTAACTTTGGCGCAGGGGTAGATATTTCTGCTCCTGGTGGTAGTGATGCGGGTAAAGTGTTGCAACAAACTATCGATCCCGAAACTGGTGAAGCCGTGTTTCTTGGTTTACAAGGAACAAGTATGGCTGCTCCCCATGTTGCGGGTGTAGCTGCACTCATCGAAGCTGCTGGTGTCAAAGAACCAAATGAAGTTTTGCAAGTCCTCAAAGAATCAGCCAGAGTGATTGGGGAAGATAATTTAAATTACTATGGTGCAGGACAACTAAGTGCTGAAGCCGCAGTTCAACGCGCCGTACGCGGACAAATCAGCTTCCAAGACTTTTTCCGTTGGTTACGGGATAATGGCTATTTCAACCCCGGTTTTTGGATTGATGGTGGTGCAGTAGCATTATTACCCAAGATTTTGATGGTATTGGGTTCTTATCTGTTGGCTTGGTTTTTACGGGTTTATTTCCCGTTTACCTGGGGTTGGAGTTTATTCAGTGGTTTAGTTGCAGGTAGTTCTGGATTGTTTTTCCTCAAATCAATCTACATTTTTGACTTACCGCAATGGCCCTTCCGCTTATTGGGTAGTTCCATACCCGAACTCGGTAACACCATTCAAGGAACTAGCACCTTAAACCCCTTATTTGCTAGCGTACTCATTCCCCTAGTGTTAGTAGTATTACTGCTAGGACATCCGCAATGGAAATGGTTTGCGATTGGTTCATCCTTGGGTGTCGCCGCTTGTTTAGGAGTGAGTGCAGTATTAGATCCGGCTGTTTGGGGTTTAGGATGTGGGATGTTAGCTCGCAGTTTCCTAATAATTAATGCCCTACTTTGTTTTGGTTTAGCTCGTTTAGCCGTGAAAAACGAAGAACAATCAGCATAGGGGATCGGGGATCGGGGATCAGTGTTTATTCTCTCCCTTGTCTCCCGTTTCCTCCTTGTCCCCTTTTTTCTCACAACAAAGGAGTTTTGCCAATGAGCATCACAGTCACAGGAACAGTAGAACGCCGTGATATCGGTACTGGCGCTTGGGCATTAGTAAGTAATGATGGTACTACTTACGAAATTCTTAGAGGTGCTGACAAAAGCTTACTCAAAGCGGGACAAAAAGCCAAAGTCACAGGCGAAGTCCGCGAAGATGTCATGACGATCGCCATGATTGGCCCTGTCTTGGAAATCAAATCGTTTGATCTGCTCAATTAGAATCTAAAACTGCTTGCAGACGGCTTCTAAATTCACCTTTAGGATGGCCCCCTTTTACTTCCCCCACAATCTGAAATTCTCCTTCTGGAGAATCACAAATAATATAGGTAGGCCATCCCATCTCTGATTTATCTGGATACTGCGTCAACAGAATCTGACGATACTTACGGTAAGTAGCAGTATCCTGCATTTTGACATCAATAAATTCTAAACCCAGTTCCTCTGCCACTTTTTTGTCATAAAATGACATCTTGTGGCAAATTCCGCAGTCTTCACTAGAGAATTTAATAACAGCTAAAGGCATGGGGCTGTGCAATTACGTAAGCATAATTTCAGATTATAAAAGTATCACATCAATTCAACTATTTACAATAAAAGTTATAAATTGTAGCCTTTGAAGTTGCCCTGTCATAGTTTTCTTAGTGTCTTAGTGTCTTGGTGGTGAAAAAATAAATCTTAATTTAACCACTAAGACACCAAGACACCAAGTCGAATCGCAAACAATCAGCCCGTGTCTTTAACAGATCAAGAATATTCAGAAAGTTGTTTGCTCTTTGATATTTAGCCAGTTTTGCTCTTGTAGACGCTGCCAAGCTTTGCGGATATGTTCAGGCTTAAATAACTTGTGTTTGCGATCGCTCCACTCATGGACTAAAGCGATCACTTGCTCACTATCTTGTGCTGGGTTAGGTTCTTTAGTTGCAACCCAATGAACTGTGGCTAGCAGTTCCATTCCGTAAGGGGTTTCAAAGCCATATATGAGGTTGCCGACTCGTTCTAAACCCTCCTGAGCATCTGGTATTGTTTCTAAAAAAGCTTGTGCTGCTTCTCTACCTTTTGGTAATACATAAATTTCAGCACTGTCGGCTTTGCTGGTTCCGTCAATTAAGGAACTTAAACCCCCACCCCATCAGAAACCACCGACATACAAGCATGAACCAAAGGTAACAACGGCCCTAATTGCTCTTGTCCATTCACAGCTAATTCACTGTGACACAAATAAACTCTCTCGGACACACGGGAAAGCAAATCTGCTAAAATCCTGCGTAGGCGTTGTTCTTCTGCCAATTGTTCATCTTCTGCTGTCCAAGGTTCGCCTAATCTGTCTCTCAGAAAGAAAGGCGCACCAAACAAAGTTGCTGCACCACCCTTAGCCCATAGTGGTGAACTCGCATCCAACCAAAAATGCCAACGATGAGAAAGCCGACTGGAACGATATTGGAAGATAGTAGCTAAAGTTACAGCCTTAGCTGCTGTTCCCATCGGACGCATCGGGTAAGGATTAGCGGTGATTGTGCCACGCTGTAGTAATTGCATAAATTCAGCAATCGTATTTTGTGGTACTTCTCCCCCTAATCGATCAGAGGGAATTTGCCGCAGTCTGGTATCAATTTCCCAATAATGTTGAGCAGTTTCCAGTAATTCCCGCAAGACTGCCAATTGATCGTAGGTGAGATTGCTACCATCCCACAAAAAGCGCTGAATTGCTCGATCTAACAAAGAAATCGGACTAGGAATCAAACGTAATTCCTGTTGCGATCGCTGTTCTTCTAGCCACTTTACAATCTCGTTGTAGGCTGTAGTCGCTGCATAACCAAGTCTATCCCACCGATCAAAGGCTGTCACAGGTAATAAATTTGGGCGTTCTGGATGGGGTTGAAAACAGTAATCTGCAATTAAACCCGCACGTACCGGGTCGATAGTGGGAACGGACGAGGAGATAGAAGAGGACGCGGGGAATTCATCAAAAGGACTCTGTGCGTTGTCACCTCTAACTGTCTCCGTGTCTTCTGTAACCGCGTCTGCAAAAGCACCACGAGAAGCATTCCCCCTACTCAACATCACCAACATTTCTGCAACTGCATCCCGATCTACCAAACGTCCTAATCCTGGATACACTAGTGCCAAAACGGTAAGTAGAGCGCGGATAATGGGAGAAGCAATCAGGGGACGTTGATCGTTGAGCGATTTGACTGGAATACCTTGCTTGGTGAGAATTTCTGTGAGAGTATAGCGAGCGATCGCATCCAAACCGGGTGCAATGACTGCTACTTGCTCTGGTTGTACTAATCCTTGTTTAATTGCCTGTACAATCACTTCGGCTGTTTGTCGCAACAATTGAGCGCGGGATGTAGCTTGAATCGATTGCACAACTTCCGGTAAGCTCAATAGCGTCATTGGTTCTGTAATAATTTCTACCATCGGTGTTGTCAGTCTGTCAGCCAGACTATCATCAGGTGAGGCAGTTAAGGTTTCTTGCTGACAGTACACTGCTAACTCTCGCATATAATTGGGGTCTGCTCCCAAACCTAGACGCACAATCCCATCAGGATTATAGGTAAACGCTCCCAATGCTCCATTATCTAAGAGCAACTCAAATAAGTGACGCGCCACAGCTGGGTAATCTTGCACGTCATCCGCTAATACTCCCTGATAGCGTTGTATGAGCCTTTGTTGGTAATGTGGATCGGTTAACAGGTATTGATTGTAAAGTTCTATAATAATTCCGTAGGAAAGTAAGCCTTTCTCCAAACACCAGTTACGCCAATCTAGCAGCAAAGCCGACAAAAATTCTGGTTCTAAATTGGTGTCACTGTCCTGTGGTGCGAGTGCAACTGCTAAAACCTTATCAATATCTTCTACTGCTGTGCCACTGGAAGCAGCCAATTGTAATAAGTCTAGGATGCGACGCACCAAACGGTACTCATTGGTGCCTGCACGGCGTAAAATCTCTTCATTTATGTAGGGACGCCAGAGTCTAGTTGCTAATTCTTGCTCGGTTTCTGGACGCAATCTGACAGGAAATTGTGCCTTTAACTTTAAAGATTGCACCAATAAGGGCCAAAATAAAATTACCTCATCTTGAAAAAAGCCTAAAGGAGTTTTACAGCGTACAGGATATTTCCCTGTGGTTGCCATGACAATCTCATCTGCTAATTCTCGCCTATTATCGTCATTAGCAGCCAAAATTAAAACTGCTCCTTCTGTTTGATGAGGATGCAGGCGTTTTGGTAGGCGATCGCTATTTTTGAGTCTAGGTTTTTTAGTATAAAATGATTCTTGATCATGATTTTCATCTTGCATCCAGCGAGCAAACTGTTCCACCAACCGAGCAGTTTTGCCACTGCGACTCATACCAACAATCCAAACAGAATGAGAAAACATAACCGTTTTCATGGGAATTTGTTAAGATACCTCGTACGTTAAATTAAGGTTAAAAATACCAAAACAGGCTGGATGATTGCCTAAGATGAATAACTCAGGTTTAGGTCAAAAAATATACTCTTTTTTGTGGGCAGCATACGAACAGTACTTGCGGACACCAGAACGCTCATTGAATAAAGCGTATGATGCTGCCCTCAAAATCCAAAAAATAGAAAATGAGCATTTTAATGGTAACAAAATAGACTCCAACTCAACGACATACAGTAGCAGCATCATTAATTATTTTGAGTCAGACCTCAAAAAAGAATTAAAAATTATTAGGATGAGGCTAACAGAGTTTAGAGCTAGCCGTTATTTCTTAAGTGAACCAAATCAAAAGGCGATCAGAAAACGAGGTATCGAGTTTCTTGAACCTTCAATAATTTTAGACAAGCTCAGATTTATTGATGAAATCATAGCAAAATACAATAGCTTTGACGCAGAAATTATCCCTCAAGATCATGTTGCGAAACCCATAGATGTACCAGCAAAATCTATAGTGGTTCAACCGAGACAACCAGATATTCTCAGAAAAAAGGTAGATAACGAACCACGAGGAAAAACTGATACAACAGGTGTATTACCGCGTTCAATATTTAATACTATTAATCGTCTCCAAGCAGAATTAGATCCGCAAGCAGAGCAGAATGTTGTTCAAAGTTTTCGTACAGCCCAAAAAAGAACCATCATTTCGGTTAGATTTATATTATTATTAATAATCGTGCCAATCCTGACTCATCAACTATCGAAAGCTTTCCTTGTTGGACCGATTATTGATCATGTCAGGGAACCTGAGCAAGCGGTTGTCTTCCTCAACGAAGAAATGGAAGAAAAAGCACTGCTAGAGTTACAGAGATTTGAAGAAAAAATTAAGTTTGAAAATCTGCTTGGTAATGTTAGTCCACCAATAGAAAACATAGAAACACAATTGAGGGAAAAAGCTGAAGAAATTGCCGGAGAATTTCGTCAAGAAAGTGCCAATGCTATCAAAAATGTCTTTGCAGATATTTTATCTGTAATTGCATTCGTCTTTCTTTTACTAATGAGTAAAAGAGAAATCGCTGTTCTCAAAAGTTTCTTTGATAATATTGTTTATGGTCTGAGTGATAGCGCCAAAGCATTTATCATCATTTTGTTCACAGACATTTTTGTTGGATTCCACTCTCCTCACGGTTGGGAAGTAATTCTAGATGGAATTTCACGTCATTGGGGTTTACCAGCAAATCATGATTTTATCTTCTTATTTATTGCGACTTTTCCAGTGATCTTAGATACTATCTTCAAATACTGGATTTTCCGCTACTTAAATCGTATTTCACCTTCTGCGGTTGCTACCTATCGTAATATGAATGAGTAGTTGCTGGTTGTTTGTTGGTTGTTGATACTTAGTAGGGGTGTAGACTCCTACTAACCACTAACATTTACCATGCAAAAAAAACTTCTTACTCTGTGTCTTAGTCTCCCTGTTGTACCATTAATTTTTTTTGTACCGATACAATCCCTAAATTATAGGGAACTCAGTCCACCAGAATGCCGACTAACAAAATGGGAACTACCAACTTCCTTAAAATCTTCTGATACCCAACAAACCTCACCACTACCTTTGTTATCCTTGCAACGGCCTTTATTTGCTTGTTGCGAGGCTGATCAGTCTTGTCTAGATGAACAAATATGGGGTGAAAACGCTAAATCACCAGACAAAAAAGGACTATTAATGGCTGTCGATCGCAGTTTGCAATACTTGCAAACAAAATCTGCTGCTACTGCTTACCAAGGATATAAAGTATCTGGTATTACCCATCAACGCATCAGCAAAAGTTTGAGACGCTTCCGCCAACTTTTATTAACATCCAAATCTGCTGCTGAATTAAATGCAGCGATCGCCAAGGAATTTGTTTTTTACCAGTCTATTGGCGCAGACACCAAAGGTACAGTTTTGTTCACTGCGTATTATGAACCGCTTTACTCTGCTAGTCGCACTCCGACAGCAGAATATCGTTATCCGATCTATCGCTTACCTCCCGATTTAAAATCTTGGGCTAAACCTCATCCTACGCGCTTAGAACTAGAAGGAGCAGATGGTTTACAAGGTAAAAAAAGTAAACTCCGGGGATTGGAATTATTTTGGTTTCGCGATCGCCTCGAACCATATATCATCCAAATCCAAGGATCGGCGCGGTTACAACTTCCTGATGGTACACAAACAACAGTTGGCTACGCCGGTAATACAGCTTATGGATACAAAAGTATTGGTCGCGAACTAGCAAACGATGGCAAATTACCCTTAGAAGGGATGACAATGCCAAAAATCCTTGACTATTTTCAAAAATATCCCCAAGAGTTAAACGTCTACATTCCCCGTGATCCTAGCTTTGTATTTTTTCAAGAAAATCATGGTGCGCCAGCAACCGGTTCGATTAGTGTACCACTTGTGGCTGAACGTTCAATCGCTACAGATAAATCCCTCATGCCTCCCGGTGCTTTAGCCTTAATTCGTGCTGATTTTCCTTTTATAGAAACCAATGGCAAAATAGAACGTCGTATTGTGAGTCGTTACGTTCTCGATCAAGATACCGGAGGCGCGATTAAAGGAGCTGGTAGAGTGGACTATTTTTTAGGTACTGGTCAACAAGCAGGCGATCGCGCAGGCGTCACTGTTAGTAATGGACAACTATATTATTTGTTACTCAAACCGTAGTTTTGGAGTCGGGGGAATCTGAGCAAACTGACTAATAACAAATAACAAATGACTAATGACTAATGACAATAACAAATGGCGAATTTTGCATAAATCGGAAATACCATACCTTCAATTTGTGTATATAAGTATGTTCCTAAGAAGTGGGATTCACTATGAAAATCTCATCATAGGCTAAATTGGTCGGTCAATCGGGAGTTGAAAGTGATCAAGATTATATTTGATGCTGACCTAATACTAGAAGCTTTAATGAATCGTAATGGTTTTGGAGAAGAAGTTAGTAAATTATTAGACAAAGTACATCCAATGATTCAGATGTACATCACAGATATTGGGTGGCAAAAAATATACACTTATGCCAGCCGCTTACGAGATAATAAAGTAGCAGAAATAGTAGTCGATTGGTTAAAAGAAAAAATTAAAATTTGTCATGTCGATCAAACTGTTCTCCAACAAGCACGCACTTCAACCTTAGAGGATTTTGAATCTGCTGTTGAACTTAGCTGTGTTACTTATGAAGAACTAGATGCAGTTGTTACCCATAAACTCAGTGATTTTACCCAAACTCCTCATAAATATTACGTTTGGTCAGTAGCAGAATTGTGGATACGCGCCAACTTAGAAAGCCAACTACAAATAACCAGATTTGGCTAAGGAAAACTCCTGCTTCTTCCCCCTTTCCTTATCCCCCGTGTCCCCCGTGTCCCCCTTCCCTTATCCTCCTTGTCCTCCTTGTCCTTCTTCACAACTCCCTAACTACTTCTGGGGAGACGATTGCTGTAAGCCCTGTAATCGAATCGTTGCTTCTTCGATTTGCTTCTGCAACAAGGTCAGATTTGCTTCCATTGTTTTTTTGTGAACTTCCAGTAACTCAGTTTCTTTACGCAGACGAGACATTCTCGCATTATGGTCTTCGGTTCGCCCTGGTTGGTAGATCACACCAAGATAAATCGTGACATTGGAAGCGTCTAAAGTATTCACACCTGCGGAAAGATTAAAGCCAAAGTCATTTTCAGTATTGACGTAGGCATTGGGAACATAATTGAGAGGATAAATATTGGGATACTTAATCGTGTTAGAGTTATTGTTATTCGAGGAAGTATTAGAGTTAGTTACAGGAATCTGGGGACTCGACTGCAATAGTTGATTGAAAGATGAATCATTGCCCACAGTCGCTGATTGATTACTATTGGCTGTTTGGGAATACGCAGGGTAAAGATTTAAAGCTTCTAGAAGCAATACCACTAAAGAAGCAGAAATAAGTTTTAAATAATTATTTAACACCAACAGTAGCAAGCCCTTAATCATCTTGTTAAGATTTTTTTTACTCAGTAAAGCGTGACAGAAACAAATAAAAACTCAAGAATACGTCAAAATACTGACGTAATCAGCATTATTCTCTTCTGCTTTCTGCCTTTATGCAAGAGGCTTGCTATATTAATTTACTGTGTAGTGCTAATGCACACTTAAATTTAAAGTGTAATTTAAAACGCCATTTCCACTTGTTTGCTGAGAGGAAGTCATGCCAGGGCCGCTCAATTCTACAGTGATTCCAGATGATGCAGGAGCATAGCGTCCCGAAATTTCAACTACATGCTCTCCAGTTGATAGTAAAGGTGATAGATTAATTTCCGCTTGGCTACCGTTAAGCCGTTTCACAACTTTACCATCGAGAATAACGTCACCATTTAATTGGCTACCGTTCGTATTAATTCGCAAAATGTGGGGTTGACGAAGATCAGTAGCACTTAAATTGACTGAACTTGTTTGGTATCCAGAAGAATAGCTAGACTGCTGATTAAAAGTGCTGGAGTTTCTCATATCATCACTATTGCTGTCCACATGAACAGAAGAGGTTTGGATGCTGACGAAATTCTGAGCTAATGCTGCGGAAATTGTCGCGATCAAAGCTAAACAGCAGGCCAGAAATAATAGCTTTTTCATGGCTGAATGTGGGTAACAGCAGGTATAGAAATCACCTATCTGCTTGAATGCTGGTAGAAAACTTGGGTTGAAATCAAGTTGCAAAAAAACCGGGTCTTTAACAATAGAGCGATCGCACTTAAACCACGTCTACTTTGAGAACTGTAGTTTTGTAGGTTGGGTGGAACGGAGTGTAACCCAACCTACATAATGTCCTTTTTGAAAAACTCCTCTTTTCAAGATGGACGAGGTTTAATTCAAACCTATCGTAAAAAACCCAGTTTATACTTTAATCAAAACATTAATTAATCCGAAGCCTTTTCACCAGAAGACTTCGGAAAAGTTAATATTTGAATTCGTATCCTGTTGAACACCTTTATCGTTGAGGAACACCAACACCATTAAGAAAGTTGGGATCAGCGGCAGGGTTGTATACATTCACTGGAACGTGAACTTTCACACCCACATCTCCTTTACCAGGAGTGTTACTGGTTGCACCACCACCAACAACTTGAGTGCTGTTGCGGTTTTGCTGAGTAGGATCACTACCATTTTGGACTTGGGTCGCTGTATTGGTAACACTGTTACCTTGGCATTCTTCTCCAAACTGTTGATCTACATTATTGTTTTGTTGACCTGGTTGTTTGGAACCGCTAATTCCCACTTGTACTGAGACGTCAGTTGCAACACAGCCTAATGCTGAAGCAGGACGAGTCAAAGCAGGAGCGAAAAGAGGAGATGCTACTGTTAGTGAAAACAAACCCAGAGAAAGAAATTTGAAATTCATGATGACTTTAACCTCTTGAACTATTTACAGGTAGATGTGGTTGTAGAACTATAGGTACGGTTAGATCCATTGACAGAACTTTGCACACTTTGTTGTGACCAAGTTCTGCCGGTACAATAGCTCCGTGTGTTGTTAGGAACTTTAACGGATTGAGGGATTTTTACAGTCGGAACAGTGTAGATACCATTTTTTTGAACACGTACCCCAGAATTAGGTAAGCGGAGGGGATAAATGCCTGTTGTTGGTCTGGTATTGTTTCTAATCGTGACACCGTTGTTTGAATCGATTATTACCCTACTATTTCCGTTTTGAATGTCAATGTCTCCTGCTGTGGCTATTCCGGCAGGTAATACCATCAGCGCAGAGAGTGCAAGTATAGAAATCGAGCGTTTACCAGGCATGGCGTGAATACCTCACATATCAGAAAAAACCGATTTTTTGCTTTACCAGGACTTCGGCTAACCTTGGTCTTAACTGAATTGGCGTTGCTTGAATCAAATAATGGCCGTACTGCTCTGAAAGAATAGACAACGCCTCATCACTTAAGCTTATGTAGGCTTGTACGGTTAACTTTAACGACAGTAGCCGTTAGCTATCTTCAGCGCGTCTTGAACAGAAAGCTGGTTGGCATTATTTACAACTGTGTTGTACTCACCAACAGCAACTCCAGTTTGTTGGATATTTTGGTTGGAAACCTGTACATTACCACCAGGTCTACAGTAACCATTACCTACGCTGTTTGAGTTTTGGATGCTCTGCTGATTAGCGTTGTTAACAACTGTATTACCGCGACCAGTTGCAACACCAACTTGATCAATATTTTGCTGATTACCTTGAATATTTTGAGCAAAAGCAGCAGAAGGAGCTATAATCAGAGCAGTAACTACTAAACCAAAAGTTTTAACTTTATTAAACATATCTGTTTACCTCTTGTGTTGTTGTGTGTTTTTGATTTTGACGGGGCGTTGCTTAACTAAGGTTGGCAACGCCTCTTGATTTAAGCCAGTTTTGATTGTTTGGGGGAAGATTCACCTATCACCATTATTCAGCTTGTAAACTTTAGTTGACCTTAGTTGCAATTGGTGATGCCGTTAGCAATCTCATTAGCTGTTTGTTGAGCCAGTTGACCACCAACGTTAGCTACAGTATTAACTACACCAACAGCAGCACCATTTTGGGAAAGGTTCTGATCAGATATTTGACCATTGAAGGTAGCTTGGCAAGAAATACCATTTTTAATCTTAGTAATGCCTTGGACAGTTGTTTGTGTAGCATTGTTAACAATGGTATTAGCAGTACCGACAGCCGCACCATTTTGAGTAGTAGTTTGTTGGCTACTTTGAACATCAGCGAAAGCCGCACCAGGAGCAACCATCAAACCAGCAGCCAGTAACCCAAAAGCAAAATATTTCTTCAACATTTTTTAAAACCTTATATTTACTGTTTAATGTGTCTTAATTACTGGGATGAAAGTTGTGGTTTTTTAGTTGGGGATGCGCGTTCTGTTGCATCATCCCTTTAGGCTCAATAAAACTTAAAAACTTAATAGCAGTTGTGGATACCGTTAGCAATTTCGGTGGCGTTTTGCAAAGCACCTTGGCTAGCTTGGTTGGCTACGGTGTTAGCAGTACCAACAGCAGCACCATTTTGTTCTACGTTTTGACCAGA
>NZ_JBHFLM010000245.1:0-22067 GCF_041928655.1 Pelatocladus sp. BLCC-F211
CTGACCAAACAGTCTTACAGTATGTCCGAACTGGGGAAGTATTCGGAAGTGCGTTGCCTTGATTAGGCTCAGTGGGCTAGTCAAACACGTAAGATTTGGCTCTTACAAGCCCCGTCCCTCTTTAGGGCGGGGTTATTGACATCTTGTCCATATTTTGTACTAAATTTTAGTACCGTTTATTCTCTAAAAACTCTTCTAAGTAGGATTTTTTGTTTAAATGCACTAAAAAATATTTATTAAATCCGTATTTATACGATAATTGATAAAAAAATAGGCTTTTAAATTACACAATTTTACTGAAGTAAACATTAAAACGTAAAAGCTATATTCTGGTTATTGTAATTTGGAATGACATTCTTAAGTTATCGATAAAACAATAAATTTTTTCTTTATCTTAGAAAATAGCATTATTTTTGAGTATTAATTTACACACAAATTACATTTTTTACTTAGACATAAAATCTAAATAAAGTCAAATAAGCTACAGCTTGTCAAAAATTTCATCTTGGCATCTATTACTCAATTGAAGCTAGACAAAAAAGTTTTCAATCACCCATCAGGGACTACTGCCATCAAAACAAACATAAAAATATTTTTGGAAGGAGTCAGTAGACTTTCATGGCAACATTTTCAGCATTTCCAGATCCAGGGGGTAGCAGAAGTACTGCTTTAGACACAAGATCAGCATCCTATATTGGTGGTTCCCTTAGTACTACTCCTAACACCTTTCAAAACTCAGTTAGCAGTTCTGATATTAGCGATTATTATAAATTCCAGGTCAGTAGTTCCAGTCTTGTCAGTTTGGATTTAGATGGCTTGACTGGTGATGCTTCTTTGCAACTATATCCTGAAACGGGTTCAGTTCTGCAAACAGCAGATTCTAGTGGTACTACATCAGAATTAATCACTCGCACCCTAGATCCCGGTATTTACTACGTTCGTGTTGCTTCAGTCAGTGGTGCTAGCACTAATTACGACCTTACCCTTGTAACTTACTCAATTCAAGAAAGTGGTAACTCAGATAACGCACTAGCAACAGCATTGAATATTGGCACTCTCACCAGCTACACTACTACTGATTTCGTTGGTAATAGAGGTGTTGTCACCGACACCAATGACTACTACCAATTTAACGTAGCCAATAGTGGGACGTTCAATTTAACTTTGAATGGTCTGGTAGGTAATGGCAACGTTGAACTTTACAACAATTCTGGCACAGTAATTGCAAGTTCCACTCAAGCAGATACTAATTCAGAGTCAATTAGCAGAGTTCTGACAAGCGGTACATATTACGTACGGGTTTTTCCTAGTGGTTCTGGTGCTGCCACAAACTATAATTTGGATCTTTCCTTTAGCGCCGACCCCCCAGACAACGCAGGAAATACACTAGGAACCGCGAACAATATTGACCCTTTCACTTCTCCAACAATCTCAGATTTTGTTAACAGTGCTGACCCTAACGACTATTATCGCTTTGATTTAACGTCAAATACCCTTATTAACTTCACATTAACACCTACAACAGCAAATGCCGATGTCCAACTGCTAAATAGTAGTGGTGGGATTATAAGTAGTTCTACGCAAACAGGCACTACACCTGACTCTATCAACCGTAGCTTAAATGCAGGTACTTACTATATCCGAGTATTTCCTATTTCCGGTGCAGCAACCAACTACAATCTTAGTGTTTCCGCTACCGCGATTGGGACTGACATTGCTCCTAACACACTGAATACAGCTAATAACATCGGTAATTTGAATGGCTCGCAAAATTACAGTGATTTTGTTGGCAATATTGACACCGTTGATTACTACAAGTTCACTCTGACGTATAACGGTGACTTCAGCCTTAACCTCAGTGGTCTAACTGGCAATGCCGATGTAGAGTTGCTTTACAACAATGGAAGTTTAGTCCAAAGTTCTACTCAAGCAGGTAATTCTGATGAAAATATCAACACCACACTAGCAGCAGGTACTTACTATATCAAGATTAACTCTATTGGTTCTGCCAACACTTTTTATAATCTGAGTTTGTTCGCTGAGTATCAAGCCCAGATACTGCAAATTTCTCCAGGTGGCGGTAGTTCTGATCCTGATAATCTCACAGTACTAAATGGTACGTTGTATTTTACTGCTAATGATGGTACTAACGGCGTTCAATTGTGGAAGAGTGATGGAGTAACCAATACTCGTCTTACCACCATTAATAGTAGCAATTTTAATCCAGATAATCTCACAGCTTTTGGTAACAAGCTGGTCTTCACCGCCAATAATGGCACGAATGGTACAGAACTGTGGATGTACGATGGTACCACAGCCCAGATTCTCACAGACATTAATGTCGGTTCTGGTAGCTCTGCTCCAAGTAATCTTACAGTTGTTGGCAACAATCTCTTCTTTACTGCTAATGATGGCATTCATGGTAGAGAACTATGGGTGTACAACGGCAATACTGTTAGCCTAGTCAAAGATATTTACTCTGGTGCTAGCAGTTCCAACGCGTCCAGTCTGGTTGGTTTTAACAACAAGCTCTATTTTGCAGCTAATAACGGAGTGAATGGTACTGAACTGTGGTCAAGTGATGGTACGACTACTAGTCTGGTAACGGATATCTATGCAGGTGCGTTTAGCTCATCACCTACCGAACTCACTGTTGCTGGTAGCCGCCTCTACTTCACTGCTGATAATGGTACTAATGGGGTTGAGCTATGGATGAATGATGGCACTACAACTAGTAGGCTCACAAACCTGGATAGCGTTTTTGGTCCAACCTATCTCACCGCAGTTGGCAATACTCTGTTCTTCGTCACCGATAGTGATGGCGACTTTGAACAGGAACTGTGGAAAAGCGATGGTATTGTAACTGTCCCGATGAACGCCAATCTGGCAGAAGCGCCCAATATTGGTTTTGGTCCAATCTACCTGACAGCCATTGATGATTCTTTATTAGCCTTCACTACTTATGATCCTAATATTGGCTTTGAATTATGGCTAACCGATGGCAACCAATTCTTTGTGAATGATATTTGGTCTGGTACAGACAGCAGCATTCCTGATAGTTTCGTTTTGTTTGGCGATACCCTGTATTTTGCCGCTTCAGAATCTACAAATGGCAGGGAATTGTGGAAGCTTGACAGCCCAGTTTCAGTTCCAAGCAGAGTTAGTGATATTAATCCCGGAGTCGGTGATGCTAACCCTGCCAACTTAACTGTGG
The DNA here is from genome assembly GCF_041928655.1 of Pelatocladus sp. BLCC-F211. Taxonomy (NCBI): domain Bacteria; kingdom Bacillati; phylum Cyanobacteriota; class Cyanophyceae; order Nostocales; family Hapalosiphonaceae; genus Pelatocladus; species Pelatocladus sp. BLCC-F211. The sequence continues at coordinate 3,215 of NZ_JBHFLM010000245.1, forward strand.
TTGGTAACAAGTTATTCTTCACCGCCAATGACGGAACAAACGGAACCGAATTGTGGGTGATGACAGAGGAGGTGATGTCTATAACCTAAAGAGAAAGTAATTGAGTGAACTTGAAAGATTACAGATTCGTTTGCACAGGAGTTATCGAATCAGAAAATCTTTGCTGAAAGGGTGACTATCAAACCTCAGAACTGTATCTACTTTGCCAGGAAATCGTTGTACAAATTTGCAATTTACAAACTTAACACTACATCCTATTTGAGGAGTGATTTTTAATTATGAAGAACAAAATTCTTGCTTTTGCTGCTGTTGGTACTGCTGTTGTAGGTGGTTCTCTGTTTTCTGCGCCTGCTCAAGCGCAGCTATCTACTAGCCAACCTGTGACTGTAAACGTGAGTGTGCCAGAAATCCTTTATTTGCGGACTTTTAACAATGTCAACTTGGCTGTTACTGAGGCTGAATTAGCTGGTGGTACAGCAGTAACTGCGAGTGGAGTTAATATTGCTCCTGATTACTCTACTACTGGTACTCCTGCTGGTACAACAGACGGTACTACCACTATTGATCAAATTAGTCCATTTACTGGTGCTACAGCTGGTATCACTAAAACTGTAAACGAACTGTTTGCAATTTGGTCTAACAATCCTAATGGTGTAAATGTCAATTTGAGTACCACTGTTACTCTCACTGGTGTAAATAACTCAGACACTATAACAGCCAATCTTACTAAGACAAGCGCTGATCCAACTTCTACAGTGGGCTTAAGCACTCCCTATGTTGGAGGTGTAGACATAGATTTACCGGATATTTCTAACACATCAGCAGACGACTACACCGGAACAATCACTGTAACAGCTTCAACTCTGTAAATACAGAATTTGTGGTGCAGGCGTCTTGCCTGCTGTATATCTCAAGCAAGATGCCAACCACAAGCAGCTATAGATGGGACATCTACCCATCTTAACTAGACTTGTAAAAAATTTAGCTAAATGATCAGCACTCACAAATTTAGCCATAATCGTCATCTACAACGTTGCCTGGGTATATTAGTAACACTTTTAACTTTGTCACAATCCCAGGCATGGGCAGAACCGTCGGTGGTTTTGCCAGAACCAACACAAATCTATGAGTTAGCGACTCCCCAACAACTGACTATTCCTCCACAGCAGTTAGGGGAAGTTTTACCTGCTTCTGAAAGTGAAACAGTTAGCAATGAGCAAGACTTACTAGCTCCTCCCCCAATTAACACAGTTGTCACCCGTGAGTTTCCTGGAATGTGGCAAATGCGGGTTCCTATAGATGAAGTTGATTCTCTTTATGCAACTTATGAACTCAAGGCTGTGAATGGACAAAGTGATGGCTTCAGTAGTAGCGATCGCACTAATCAAAATATGCGAACTCATGTGGAAGCATTACCAATTGTAGAGGTATCACGTGATGAAACTACTAATACAGCTGTAGTAGAAGGGGGTGTACGTTTGCAATTTGACCTGTCAACTGCCGCAGTCGCAGGGGAATACGGTGGTGTATTAACAGTGACAGTGAATAGACAAGAGAAGTAGGTATGTTATGCCTACCTACAACTGGTGTGTGAAGGAGTGAAAAATTAAATACTGATGCTTAGAAAGTCTACAACTATAGCCTTAAGTTTAATCGGGGCGTTAACTCTGGGAATACCAAGCGCCACAGCAGTCATCAATATTGGTGTCAGCCCACCTCGATTTGAACTAAAAATTAATCGTAAATCTACTACGCAATCAATTCGTGTGGTTAATCTTTCTTCCAAGCCAGTGGAACTCAAAGCTTATGTCCGTTCTTGGAAGATGAGTGAAGACAATAAGTTAGTGGAAATTCCTTCTACAGAAGAATCATTAGCACAGTGGATTATCTTCACTCCCTCTCAATTTACAATCCCACCTCGCGGCGCTCAGACTGTACGTTTTAGCATTCGCCCCAGAGTACAGCCAAAGCCCGGTGAACATCGGGCTGTGATGTTTTTAGAAGAGATCCCTCCTACTCAGGGAAAAACAAAAGGTGTACGCACAGTGGGACGGTTAGCTGTTGCTATTTACGGTTATGTGGGAGACATTAAAAAAGTAGGTGCTATTAATTCCATCAGGGTAAATACTGAATTGAAAGCACCGACAGCAGTATTTGATATTTCTAACACAGGTAATGGTCACATACGCCTAAAGGGTCAATATGCTATTTGGCAAGCTGATAAATATCCTGGCGCAGAAGTGACAAAACCTATAGACGAATTGGAGAAACCAGGGAAAAAAATCCCCGCTCAGATAATACATGCAGGAATCTTACCAATCTCACCTATCCTGCCTGATCATCGTAGTCGCATTTCACTGCCCATTTCCAAAAAATTACCTCCTGGTAAATACGTCTTGGATCTTAACGGCGAATTAAATGGTATAAAAATTGACCAAGGCATTCCTTTCACTATTCCAGTCCAGACTACTAGCAAAAAATCACAAACTCAGACTGTGAATTCTGGTAATCTAAAAACTCCCCTTCAGAGCAGATAGTTTGTGCTGTTCTCAAAGTAGAAATTCTCTGAATAAATCTGCATTCATTAATGCTCTCATATTGTCTTAGCGAATAGAATTCGCAGCTATATAAACAAAGTCTGCTTGGGCGGACTTGAGTAAATTTCAATTTATTTACTACCTCAAAACTATGTAGGTAGTGAATATTTGCTTGCTTAAATTCTCAGTCTACTGTAATTCTTGTGCTTGAGTATGCTTTATCCCCCAGCTTTGCCACCTGCACCACCGATTATATCAATTGCTATACAGTCAGATCAGGCTGTTACTCAACTGTTTCTAGAAAAGGAAAAACCATCTTTTTCTAAACAATCACAATTGATTGCAGAAGTCGTTGCAGAAAATAGTGGTAAAACAACAACTGCAAAAGCACAAACTTTAAATTCATCATTAAAACACAAAGAAACTGATTATCTTAATCATCAGATTAAGTTATCAACTCAACACGATGAGACATTAGCAGATATATTGACATTTTATCAGGATTTAATGCCGGAATTTTCTCCCATTCAAACTAATTTGATATCAACTTCGTCAGCAGATATTAATTTAGAATTTAGAGAAAATAAATCTTCTAGTAATCAATTAATTGCTAATCTCCCAGCAAATTCAAAAGCTCATACTCAAACAGCTTCTAATGTCTCTGATGGCACGCAAAAATTAAGCAATTATAACAACACCAAAAAATCTACTAATGAGATTAACAAAGCAGAAGAGCCAAATCTTGTTTCTCAGCCTGTTAATCATGATTCAAATAATCTTGCCCAAAATATCAAATCTTTAAGTGGTAGTTTTTTGGTTGGTGTAATTATCAACCAACGTGAAGTTGGGAACTTAGAAATTCGCTTAGATGGAGATGCTATTTTAATTCCACTAGAAGAATTTGCAGAAATTGCTGATTTTCAAATCGTTAAGCTAAATGGTATTCTACAATTAAAAACTCCTTTAGGTTCAGTAGATATAGCTGAAACCAACCTGAAAAAAATCAATAATGTCACATATATAAATGATACTTTTCTCAAAGACAAATTATTAACTCAAGTTGAGTTTAAAGCTTCAGATTTAGCTTTAATAGTTGATTTACCTTGGCGGCGGAGTAGCAGTGAATCTGGACAAGCTACCCCTGAATTAAAACCAGAAGTACGACCTCCTAGCAGCGCACTTTCTAATTTGAGGCAGGAGCTTTACCTTTATAGAAACTCAGGAGATACAAACCTGCGTAGTTCTACTCTTTTAGGAGGAAGGTTAGCAGGAGGAACATGGCGAGTTCGTCTGAATAATACTTTCGAGAATCAACCAGATGTTGCTGAATACTTTTTCTATAAACGTAATGGTCAATTTCGCTATCAAGTAGGTAGACAGCAGATTGGATTGCATCCCCTATTAAATGGTATGAATTTGACTGGAGCGCAAATAGGTTTTTCCAATTTGCCATCTGAATCATTTTATCAAAGTAACAGCGCTGCCGAGCTTTTACCTAGACGTTCTCGACCTAGACAAACATTTGAAGGTGAAGTATCTCCTGCAAGTTTTGTACAGCTAAGAATCGCTGGAGTTATCGTCGCCCAACAGCAGGTAGGACTGAATGGAATATATGAATTTGTTGATGTCAATATACCAGTTGGCAATACTAATGAAATAGAACTGTTAGTTTACGATCGCAACAATCTTAGCGTACCAATCGAGATTCGTTCTTTAAGACTAAATTCTTCGGATTTATTACTACCTGCTGGTGGAAATGTTCAGCTAGCTGGATTGGGATTAACCGGGAATGTCATCCAAGATTCTATATTCAATGGTTTCAATGGTGATGCTGGTAAACCAGTTGGATTTTATCAATTCCGTCAAGGATTCTCTGAGAATTTCACATTTGAAGGGGCCGTTCAGGCTATTCCTGATACCTTGCAAGCACAAGCAGGTTTTGTTTGGCGGCTAGCAAATCCGGCTATTCTGGCTACTAGTATTGGGACATCCGGTGGTGAATTAGGTTACACAGCAGATTTAGATGTAGATTTCGGTCAGTTAGAAATTCTCGGTAATTCTCAGTTGTTTCCCAATGGATATAACTCCACTAACCAATCGCGCGATCGCTACAACCATAGTCTAGATATTAATTATCGTTTCAGCAATACATTCAATTTAGGAATTCTTGCCCGCAGTCGCCAAAACGAAAATGATTCGGCTACATACATTCTACCAACTTTTTCAATAATTCCTTTTTCTGGCTTATCGCTGAGGGGTAGACCTGATTTTGCAGGACGATATTTATTTAGTGCTTTCTATCAACCAACTTCTGCAAGCAGACTATCTTTTAATACTTATGGTGACATATACACTTCAGATTTTACATACAAACTGAATCGAGAATATCAATTATCTTTGGGTGGAGAATTTGGAGGCGATTTAGCATCTCGCTACACAGCAGCTGTTGGCTATAGTTCCTCTAGACTTGGTGGTTTAAGCTGGAGGTTAGGACTTGCTTACAGCGAAGGTGAAGTGGGGCCAATAGCCGGTGCAAGTATGCAAGTGCTTCCAGGTTTATTGGCTAGAGTTGATTACCAAGCTATTCCTTCAAGAACTACAAATCAGATTGGTGGTATTGGAGACGAACGATTGACAGTTTCTCTAGTATCAGATTTATCTTTTGCTGAAGGCAAAATTACCCCCGCGAAGTATTCTGGATTAGGACGAGAACGAGGTGCAATAGCAGGACGAATCGTAGTCGAAGGAAAAAATAAACACTTTGACTTAGATGGAGCCGTTATCCAGGTAGTTAATAGTCGTAATCAGAGAATTGGTGCAGTCAAAACAGACTCCTATGGCAATTTCTTTGTTGGTAATTTACCAGAAGGTATGTACGTAGTTGAAATAGATCCAGATAAATTACCTGTAGAACTTTCTACTATCAAAACCAGTATAGTGGCAGAAGTAGGAGCATCTGCTGTGACTCGTTTAGATTTCCCTGTGAGAGAAGAATATGGTGTAGCTGGAAAGATCACCGATGCAGCAGATCAACCAATCTCAGAAGTACAAGTAGAACTTATCAATGCTGATGGTAAACGCGTTGCATCTGGGGTAACAGATGAGTTTGGTCTTTATCGCTTTGATAATGTTCCTGTTGGTAAGTACACAATCCAGGTTCTTTCACAAGATGCTACGGCAGCAAGCGATAATCTACCCAAGCGAGTAGTGCAAATTAAAGATGACTTTGCTTATGATCAAAATTTACAACTACCTATCTCAGCAGCAATTAATAAAAAATAAGTAGGCTGGTACAATAAAGTTTACTCGTTAGGATTGTCATTGATTCAGTGGTAAGAGTGTCAATCGGTTAAGAATCTGCATATAACTAGACTATTACAACACTAACAAACTACATTAATTCAATTAATGCTGTTGAATTAGCAGTGTAATTTGTTGCAATAAGCAAGCTATATTTCTCTACCAATCTTTCAGTCTTTGACATAGATCTCCGACTTTTTAGAAAAGTTGGGGTTCTTGTTTTTTAAAACAGGCGATCGCATTCAAATTAGTTGTCAGTTATCAAGCTATTAATCATATGCTGGAGGAATTGTTTCTCAAGTGATATAACTAATAACTATTAATCTGGCCAGTCTCAGCAATTCCAACTGGAACCCATGAAAGTACAGCAATACTTAACCTACCAATATCAAGTCGGGGGTAGTTTACCTGCTAATTCTCCCACCTATGTGATGCGGCAAGCAGATCAAGATTTGTACGCAGCACTGAAAAGGGGAGAATTTTGTTATGTTTTAAACTCGCGACAGATGGGTAAATCGAGTTTGCGAGTGAGAACGATACAGAGGTTGCAAGAAGAAGGAATTGCTTGTGCTGCTGTTGATATGACTGCAATTGGAACTTGGGATATTACCCCAGAACAATGGTATGCAGGGGTAATTGATAGCTTGATAGGAAGTTTCAATTTATATCACAATTTTGATTTAGAAACTTGGTGGAATGAGCATCATTTGTTGTCGCCTGTGAAGCGATTCAGCAAGTTTATTGAAGATGTTTTATTAGTAAAAATTACTGAACAGATAGTAATTTTTGTTGATGAAATTGATAGTGTTCTCAGTTTGAGTTTTCCGATTGAGGATTTTTTTGCTGTGATTCGTAATTGTTACAATCAGCGTGCTGATCAATCAGTATATAATCGTTTGAATTTTGTATTAATTGGTGTAGCTACTCCTAGTGATTTGATTGCAGATAAAAAGCGCACACCGTTTAATATTGGTAGGGCGATTGAATTACAAGGATTTAAGTTAGAGGAAGTTGATTCGCTGACGCAAGGATTTGTAGGAAAAGTTACTAATCCCCAAGCTATGATGCAAGAGATATTGGCTTGGACTGGTGGACAGCCGTTTTTGACGCAGAAGTTGTGTGAAATTATCTTGCGGGAGTTGGAAGAAAATAGACCTAACCTGTTCCTTAGTAGGGAAGGAGGGGAATTTTTTAACTTTCTTGATGGGAGAGAGTTCGGAGGAGATATTTTCCCTGCTGGGAGTAGCAAAGGGGATTGGGTAGAAGCTGTTGTCAAATCTCGAATCCTGGAAAATTGGGAATTTCGCGATGAACCAGAACATTTGCGGACAATTCGCGATCGCATCCTGAAAAATCATCAAAAAGCGTGCAGATATTTATATTTATATCAGGAAATTTTGCAGCACGGGGAATTAGCATGTGACAATAGCCAGGAACAGATGGAATTACGACTGACGGGGTTAGTTGTTGAATGTGAGGGCAAGTTAAAAGTATACAACCGGATTTACGAGTCTGTTTTTAATCAAAACTGGGTAGCAAAAGCCTTAACAGATTTACGCCCCTACGCAGAAATATTAGAATCTTGGGCTATTACTAATCAAGAAGCAGAGAAACAAGCGAAGCAGATTTTAGAGTCAGCGCAACAGAAAGCCAAACGCCAAACTTACATTGGGGCTGGTATTTTAGGAGTATCCCTACTAGGGGCTTTAGTGGTAGCAGTAGGAACAGAACAAGCTAGACAAAGGGCTTTTACTGCAATTCAAGTAGAACGCAATGGTAACTATGCTTTGGAAAGATTTAAGCAAAACCAAATTGATGGTTTATTAATGGCGATGTCAGCAGGACAAACCCTCAAACGCTTAGTTAACCAAAATAACCAAAACCATTCTATAGTTGATTACCCTGCTTTTAGTCCCATCCTCAGCATTCAAGATATTTTGGCGCAGATTCAACAGAAAAATTCCTTTGAAGATTCTAGCCGTCCTACAAGTGTGGTATTTAGCCCAGATGGCAAAACAATGGCTTCTGGCAGTGATCATACAATCAAACTTTGGGATATTAACACAGGTCAAGTGAGCAAAACTTTGACTGGGAATGAAAGTACACTCAAAAGCGTTGCATTTAGCCCGGATGGTAAAATAATTGCTTCTGGCGGTGATGACAAAACAATCAAACTTTGGGATGTCACTACAGGTAAAGTCATCAAAACCCTATCCAGTCAAAATAATTCGATTTATGAAATAAAGTTTAGTCCTGATGGCAAAATACTTGCTTCCCGTAGCAATAACAACATTATCCAACTTTGGGATGTCACCACTGGTAAAGTTATTAAAAATCTCTCCGAGCATACGGATTTAGTTAATAGTATTGTATTCAGCCCGGATGGCAAAATACTTGCTTCTGCTAGTTCTGACAATACAATCAAACTTTGGGATGTGGCGACTGGTAAAGCGATCAAAACTTTAACTGGACATGCTGATACAGTTAATAGCGTAGCATTTAGTCCCGATGGCAATATGATTGCTTCTGGAAGTGATGACAAAACAATCAAACTTTGGGATGTCGCCACTGGTAAAGCTAAAACCTTGATAGGAAACAACAGTTCGGTTACTAGCGTCGCATTTAGCCCAGATAGCAATCTGATTGTTTCTGGTAATTACGAAAATACAATTAAAATTTGGGATGTCACGACTGCCAAAGCTACCTACACTTTACATGGGCATGAGGGTAGTGTCAAAAGTGTAGCATTTAGCGCCGATGGTAATCTGATTGCTTCTAGTGGTGACGACAACAAAATTAAACTTTGGGACTTTAGCAAGAATCAAGATATTAAAACTTTAAATGGGCATGAATCTCAGATCAATACCATCGGATTTAGCCCGGATGGTAAAATTATTGCTTCTGGTAGTGTTGACAACACAATCAAACTCTGGGATACCAATACTGGTAAAACTGTTAATAGCCTTGTAGAACATAGCGCTGCGATTACAAGTATTGCATTTAGTCCAGATGGCAAAACACTTGCTTCTGGTAGTGCTGACAAGACGATTAAACTCTGGGATTTGATTACTGGTAAAGCCATCAAAACTTTAAGTGGGGATGATTTATATATCAGTAGTGTTGGATTTAGCCCGGATGGGAAAATACTTGCTTTTGGAAGTTATGACGGTAAGATTAAACTCTGGGATATTGCAGCTAGCAAAGAAATTTTAACTTTATTTGATCACAGTGGTGCGATCGCAACGATCAAATTCAGCCCAGACGGTAAAATCCTTGCTTCTGGAAGTACTGACAAAACAATCAAACTTTGGCATGTCCCCACTGGTAAAGTCATCAAAACTCTCATCTATGGAAGTTCAGTTACAAGCATTGCATTTAGCCCGGATAGTAAAATACTTGTTGCTGGAAGTGATGACAAAACAATCAAACTCTGGGATGTCGCCAGTGAAAAAGTTATTAAAACTTTAACCGGACATAGTGATATTGTCAAAAGTGTAGTGTTTAGTCCAGATGGCAAAGTTGTAGCTTCTGGTAGCAATGACAATACAATTAAACTTTGGAATGTCGCCACTCGTAAAGAAATTCGCACCCTCACAGGACATACTTCTGCTGTCACCAGCCTTGCATTTAGCAGTGATGGTAAAGTCCTTGCTTCTGGGAGTGCTGATGAAACAGTCAAACTTTGGCGTTTAAATATAGATGATGTCCTCTCGCGGGGTTGCAGTACGTTAAAATCATATTTAATTTCCCATCCAGATACTTTAGAAAAACTCAAAGTTTGCCAAAATCAATCTCTGTTTTTAGCAGCAGCACCAGCTTTAGTTAACCAAGGTGAAAACTTAGCAACAGCAGGTAAATATCAAGAGGCTGTAGCTAAGTTTAAAAAAGCGAAAAAATGGGACTCTAAGTTAGATATTAATCCCGATGTGAAAGCAGCATCGGCTTTTGTAACTCAAGGTATTGAACTAGCAATTCAGGGTGATTTTTCTGGTACGTTCAAAAAATTTAGACAAGCGCAGAAACTTGATCCCAAAATTGATCTTAATCCATATACTGATGGTGTACAAGATAACGCTGAATTCGTTGCCAAACAGTTAGCAGCAGAAGGTTTAATTAATCAACAAAATTTAATTCCCAAAGCTGAAGAGTATTTAAAACAGGGTGATTTGACAAAAGCCATAGCGACATACACAGAAATTGAAAAGTTACAGCCATCTAAACAAACCTTAGCTAATTCTTGGAATAATCTCTGCTGGGAAGGTAGCTTGCGTGGTTACGCTAAAGATGTGATGTTTGCTTGTGAAAAAGCCGTGTCTCTTCTGCCTGATGATGGTAATATCCGTGATAGTCGTGGTTTAGCAAGGGCGTTAACTGGTGACACCAAAGGCGCAATTGAAGATTTTCAAGTATATATCCAATGGGTTGATAATCCTGGGGGGAAAGCAAAACGCGAAAGTTGGGTGAAAGATTTAAGTGCAGGTAAGAACCCGTTGACACCAGAAGTGTTGCAGAAGTTGCAGAGTGAGTAGAGAGCGTGGAAGGGGGACATGGGGATTTGTGTGGAAGAATTGTAGAGAATTGCTAGGATTATACAATTTTAGGACTTACGCAAAATCATGAAAAAACGAACCACAAAGGACACAAAGGACACGAAGAAATAAGAGTTTGGGAGAGTTATTGCGTAAGTCCTAAATTTGTACTGTCTGAGTATTAATTTCTGTAATATTGGTCAGTCTAATATCATTTGTAAATAATCTTGCGTTTAAAGATTGTGCGGTTGCAGCAATGATTGCATCAACTCCATTCATCCCTTATTTGCTGTTGATACTCTAGGGGATCTTGAGTTAATTTAATTACTCCTGCATACTTATTTAAATCAAAATTTGCCTGTTGTTGTGATTCATAGGCTTTTAATATTTGCTCAATTCTTTGCCAGTCTTGATAGTCAATGAGAACTGCTACTGGACGCATTGCTTCATCAGTCACTATTTTTTTGTGAACAGGTAGCATAAGTGCTTGCTTTGCATAATATATTTAATCTTCTTATCTTAGCTTTTTCAATCACTACTCGTAAGATGCGTTAAGCGCTAAACCTTATGTTTTTCATGTGATTCGCACTCTCACTTCACAACAAGCGATCGCACAATTTGCCAAGAGCATCCTTTAGACACAGGAGTGTCAAAGAAGCGTTATCTTAAAAATTGGTAGCAGGCGTCATAATATTAAGTGCTGAATTCAGTATCCACTGACAAAAAATAGAGGTTAAAAGGTTCTTTTTGATGAAAGGCATAAAGTTGCAATTTTTACCAAATATTATTCTGAAGTGGCGACGCTTTTTGTCCTTAGTTTTGCTGCTTGTGTGCCTATTGTCTCTAAGTATGCCACCAGCGTTTGCAGAACTTAAAGATGACAGATATGACGGTAATATATTCGTGGTTTATGCTGGGAATGGTTCATTGGTTCCGCCTAGAGCTACACTAGCATCAGCGTTAAATGCACATAAACCAGCATTATTGGTCTTCTATGTTGATGACAGCCGTGATTGCAAAGAATATGCGATCGTTGTCTCACGTTTACAAGCATTTTATGGTGGAGTCACAGAAATTATTCCCGTCGATGTCGATTCGATTATACCCACGCAAACCTACAATTCCACAGAGCCGGGTTATTATTACTCTGGCGCTGTTCCCCAAGTTGCCGTGTTTGATAAATCGGGTCAGATTGTCTTAAATAAGACTGGTCAAGTACCATACGAAGAAGTAGACGATCAACTAAGACTAGTGTTTGGTTTGTTACCACGTTCTGAATCAGTGGAATTAAAACGCCATTCCTTTAATGAGTTAAATAGTGAATTAACAGAAGAATAATTATTGCGGGCAGACTAAATTTGTCTGCCTCAAATTTTAGTACAACTTGATACTGCATTTTCCATCAACGCCAGAGAAAATATCCAAATAAGGGTAGAAACTCAAAGAAAATGACGAATGACCAATGACTAATGAAATGCTTTATGACGTCAAAGGTTTATACTACAGAGGATCTCATCAAAATTTTGGCAGCCGAACGCCAAGCTTGCTTGAAAGGCGATCGCCTCAAATTAGAGGTAGATATTTCTGGTAATCCTGTAATTGACCAATTTATCAGAACTGATGGGCTGCAAAAGTTCAGCGCCTATCAAGATTTTAAAGCTGCTATCCATGAATACCAAAAAGAATATCTCGTTTCTGGGATTATTTGGCGTGAGGTGGCTGTTAAAGGTAAAAGCTTGCGTTATCCCGAAGTAGATTCTCAGTTAATTGCTTTATCTGGCGACTTAAATATATTAAAAGTGGCAAGAAATTCTATCTTGGAATTTTGGAACCAAGTCACTGTAGAAATGGATTTATATTTAAGTGTTAAGAATGGTAAGCAATATCAACAAATAATTAAAGCTGATGTTGATCGAATTGCCCAAAGAACAGAATGGGCAAGTATATGTTGTTTTGAAAAATCTAACTTCTTAGAAATAATTTTGCAGTTGGGATGGGGTCAACCACAAGAAGCATGTTATAAACGAGGTTTTCCGACATCAGGTAGTGAGTTTATTCATGCTGTCAACCCTGGTAATCATCCAATTGCTTAATCTTTTGATATATCCAGATCCCCGACTTCTTTAAGAAGTCGGGGATCTTGTTGTTCGCGAATGATTTAGGAATGCTATATCTACTATCTACTATCTACTATCTACTATATTAAGCACTTCGGTTATTTGCTGATTAATATTTTTCACATCAAAACGCTGACTTGCTGTAGTCTGGGAATAACTGGCAATCATCGCAGTTTTTTCTGGCTCCTGTAAACAGGTAGTAACTATCTGTGCAAGTTCTTGGGGTTTTCCTGGTGTAAATAAAAAGCCATTAATACCATCTTCTACTAATTCGACTGCACCACCAGCTTTTGCTGCTACGACTGGTTTTCCGCATAGCATAGCCTCGACAATTACTCTACCAAAGGGTTCGGCAGCAGTGGAAGTATGTGCTACCAAGTCACAAGCTGACATTAGTTGGGGAATATCGGAACGAAATCCTAAAAATTTAACTCGATTTTCTAGCCCTAATGTAGCAATTTGTTGGTGTAATTTTTGGACATATTCTTGTTCCCCAAACAATGCATCTCCAACTAAAACTGCTGTTACTTCTTCAGGACATTGTATAAGTGCTTCAATTAATATATGTTGTCCTTTCCAAGGTGCAAGACGACTAAAGTGTCCGATGACAAATTTACCTTCTAGCCCTAGTTGTTGTCTGGTTTGATGAATTATAGATGCATCTATTTGATAGTTTTTGGGATCAAAGCCGTTGTAGATAACTGTGGTAATTTCTGTACGTCCTCCCGCTTCTATAAATGCTGTTTTACTAGCTTGAGAATTAGCAATTACTAATGATGCCCGATTGGCAGCTGTTACGGCAATACGGCGGTTAGTTTGACTAAAATGTTCTGGTGAAAGAATGTCATGTAAATGATAAACCAAAGGACGCCCACTTAAAAAACTGGCGATCGCTCCCACAACTAATGCTTTTTGAGTATTGGCGTAAATTAAATCATATTCACGGGCTGTTTGCACAACTTTAGCCAGTAAAGGTATGAGTTGTCCTAGACTTGCTAATCCTTGTGCAAAGGAACTTTCTTTGCGAACTTGGATGGTCTGAGTAGTCAGAACTTCAACTGGAATCTGATTTTTTTCTAGTAAAGTTCTAAAATCACCATCAGCAAATAAACCAACTAAACAATGATCTCGATAAGGTTTAGCAATGTCTATCAAACACAGTTCTGCACCACCTGGTTTACCACTTTGATCTAAAAATAAAACTTTCATATTTTACCTTTTTACATTTTCTAGATGAAACCTCTTGCATTGATGTCATGAGTGCAAAAAGTGGGAGGTGGGATGCATGTTAAATGAATTTAATTGCTAACAGCTACTTAAAATAATCGTCAGGCCAATATTACTGTCCTAACATCTTGCGCTATTTTATACCAATCAAAATTAGCAGTAACATACTGGCGACAGTCTTCTCTGGAAGGAGTTGGTATTTTTCCTAATAGCACTTGTTCTAATTTTTCTGCAATTGCTGAAACTTCTATACCAGAAGTAATTAATTGTGGTGAAAATTGTTCTAAAATTTCTGGCATTCCACCTACTGGAGTACACACAACGGGAGTACCACAGGCTAGGGATTCTACTACTGCTAACCCAAATCCTTCAAAACACTGACTAGGCATTACACTAACATCAGCAGCTTGATAAGCTATAGGCAAATCCTCATCAGGTAGAAATCCTAGAAATTTCACATGTTCGTTGAGTCCTAATTCGGTTGCTTGTTGTTGTAGTGCTGCTTGGATTGGGCCGCGACCGGCGATCGCTAACCAAAAATCTGGTAATCTTGGTTTAATGATTGCCAGGGCTTGCAGTAATTTGTCGATTCCAACTCGACGCACTAAGCGGCGACTACTAAAAATAATCGCCCTGTCTTGTGGCCAGCCAAGTTTGGCGCGAGCCTCAGCACGTAATAAATTAGACTTAAATTGCTCAGTATTTACCCCACCAGGAATAATGTAAATTTTTTCCCAAGGGATTTGATACTGTTTGTGCAATATTTGACCAAAGGCTTTACTCAAAACAATAAAGCGATCGCACTGATCATAAGTTCTTTTTTCGATCAGCTGCTGCTTAAAAAAAACACTTAATTGTTGGTGAACTACCTCTTGCTTACTTTCCGACGCCCAAGGACCATGAAAGTTAAAAGTAATTGGTACTCCCTTGGGTAACAAATCTAATATCGGAAAGCTATACAAAGCAAAATGCAAATTAATTGCATCTGGTTTTCCCATTCTGGTTTTCTGGAAATTTTGGCGAATTGACCATAACCGTTTCCAAATCGGGCTATCTGGTGAAGCCAAATTAGTTAACTTCATCGGTACACTAAGTTGGGTATCCGGTAGACCTACTCCACATAGTTCAATCTGGTCTTGATTTTCTGCAAGTTTTTGAGTCAGGTCATACATATATCTCTCTAGTCCTCCGGGTGTTGTAGGAAACCAACCCACTCCCACGCAAAGAATATATGCTGACGATGTATTGTTTGTTTTCTTACCTATCACGTCGATATCCTCAACCATTAACTACTTGTGTTTGTATTTACTTTTACCAGCTTTTGAGCCACCTTATTTGAAAATAACAAGAAACTGATGGCTGTGGTGTTTCTATTTTTCGATGAAACACATCAATTAACACTTTGTTGTCATTCCTTGGATGATTTAAGTCAAACACTTTTAGATTTGAGATTTGAGATTTTTGATTGACTACACAGTCCTTCCCCCTAACCCCCATTTGGGGGAATGGGTAGGGGGAGAGGCTTGTACCTTGGAATTATTAGTTAAAATATTCTAACTATTAAACATTAAAATCTCTAAAGTGAATTACTTAAAGTTATAGAGTTTTTGATGACACTTTTAAGGTAGAAAATTTAGACCATTTTAGAAAGAGACATAATTTAAATGTATACAAATTATCCTCTTTGGTTACAAATATTTGAGCCTCGCCAAGTGAGTATCTAATACTTACAGAGAAGCCAGTGGAGGTTTTAAAACTCCTACATGGATTGCGATCGCAAATATAATTCTTATGAGAAATTATGAACTAAAATTAAAAAAATAATGTGGTTTTTGTAAATTTTTCATGAAATTAGCCATATTTACGGAAAATTTGGTTACTTTTATTGATGAATATTGCATTAATGACAAAAAAATGATTATTTTTAACCAAATAGTTGTGTTGTATTAACTAAAAATATAGTAGTGATATTTCAGTATAATTAATAACGTTAATATTGAGGATAATTTATTAAAAAATAAAAATCAAAATATAATTAATTACATAGCAATCATCCAAGAATAATGGTATTTACGTAAAAATATACTATGAAAAATAAATTTAAACGACAAATTAGTCAGCTATATTACCAACAACTAAGCAAAATAAAAGATTTAATTCGTAACCTCAATAACTTAATAATAAGAGGTAATTTCCGAACTCAAAGGAGATTAAAGTTCTTATTTAGTTTCATTGCTGGATTGATCACTGTGACTCTAATTGCCATTTATTTGACTGGAAGAATGACATCTGGAACAAATATTGGCACAGCACCACCTACAATCAAAATCTACACATTACCTGAAAAAAGTACTTATACACCTTCTACAACAAACATATACACACCACCAGCAACAGAGAATTACACATTACCCGCAACAGATACTTTCACACCATCCGCTACAAATTCTTACACAGTATCTGCGGTAAATAGTTATAAAACATCTTGGATAGGTAACTCATTTGGTGATGGTAAGAAATGGGTACAAATCCAAGTAAGTGATATGTATGTGGCTCCTGACGGTACAGTCTACACCAATACAGATTGGGATGAAGCCGGAAGAGAAGTAGGTATTTACAAAAATGGAGACGTCATTGGTAAAGCTGATGACTTGCATGGCTGGGGAAGAATGGGAGGAGATGCGATCGCAGTTGATCAAAAGTATATGTATGTAGCAATGCAGCAATCTCCCGAAGGAAAAGCAGGAGAAGATTACCCCCCCAAAGGTACAGATTGGTTTTGCATCAGACGCTATAACTTATCTGGAAAACCAGCACCTTTTCCTCAAGGGCGTGGCTGGGATAAAAGCATGTTAATAGTTAGTACCAAAGATAAAGTCACAGGATTAGCAACTGATGGAAAAGTGTTGTATGCAAGTGACAAAGCAGCCAATTTGGTTCATGTCTACAACACCGCTACGATGAAAAAAATACGTAGCTTTAAAGTAAGTAATCCTAGCAAAATAGCTCTTGACAAAAAAGGAAATCTCTGGATTATTCGAGGTAAAAATCAAATTGGGTATTATTCACCAACAGGGAAGCAATTACCTGGTGCGATCGCCGATGTTGCTCAACCAAGTGCGATCGCAGTCGATAATAAAAACAGGTTGTTAGTTGCAGACAACGGCCCGCGTCAGCAGGTATTAATCTATGACATAGCCAATAAACCTAAACAAGTAGGCACTTTTGGGACTCAAGGCGGTATTTATTCAGGGAAACGTGGCGAAATCGGAGATTTGAAATTTTACGGTTTGAGTGGAGTTGGTACAGATGCAAGCGGAAATATCTATGTTAGTAACGTTGGTTTCAATCGTTCCGGTGTAGACTTACGTAAACTCTCCCCATCCGGCAAATTACAGTGGCAATTGCTGGGTTTACAATTTTTAGATACTGCTGATGCTGATGTCGGTACTGATGGCGCCAACGTCTTCACCAAAGACGAACATTTTATCATGGACTACAGCAAAGGTAGTGGTAAAGAATGGCAATACAAAGGCTATACCTTAGATCGATTCCGCTACCCTA
This sequence comes from Pelatocladus sp. BLCC-F211, assembly GCF_041928655.1. Taxonomy (NCBI): domain Bacteria; kingdom Bacillati; phylum Cyanobacteriota; class Cyanophyceae; order Nostocales; family Hapalosiphonaceae; genus Pelatocladus; species Pelatocladus sp. BLCC-F211. The sequence goes on from NZ_JBHFLM010000245.1 coordinate 20,489, forward strand.
ATGATGCCAGACTACACACCACACCCACAGCGGCTTTTGTCCGACGTTTGCAGGGAAAACGTTTGTTATATCTCTCTTCAGAAATGATGTCAGAACGCTTATTAATGTATCGTTTTGATGGAGAAATTGCCGTTCCCTGCGGTATATTTGGCAAAGGCAAAGAAGACTGGCTAGCCAACGAACCGACAAATAGTAGTTGGATATGGATTGATGCAAACGGCGACGGTTCACCTCAAGCCAACGAATATCAAGCCACGGGTGAAAAAGATAATTCTGTTTGGGGTTGGGAAATAGATAGTAAAGGAGATGTTTGGCAAGCAGCAGAAGACGGCTACATCAAACATTACCGCTTTGGTGGATTAAATGCCCATGGTTGTCCTGTTTACAGTACCAAAACTGTGCAAAAGATACCAATGCCCCAACCATTTAAAACTATTACCAGAATCAAATATTTTCCCGAACAGGATGCAATGTATTTAAGCGGTTATACAAGCGATCGCCCCAACATTGATGGTGATTGGGGATTGGTTGGCACAGAAATCATCCGCTACGATAATTGGAGTAAAGCCAAAAAAATAGGCTGGCGCATAGCATTACCATACGAAGTCAAACGCGATCCCAAATTGCACATCAAAGCCATGGATGTAGTAGGGAACCGAGTATTTGCTGCCAGCAGTAAAACCCCAGACGTATTTGTCTATGACGCCAGCACAGGAAAACAAGTACAACAGTTGAAACCAGGCGCTGAAGTTGGTAATGAAGTTGGCTGGGTTGACATACCCTTTGGGATTCGGGCTTTTCGTCGTTCCAATGGTGAGTATTTAGTTTTTGTAGAAGAAAATTCTAAAGCCAAGGTGATTATGTATCGCCTACCAGGATAGTGAATAGCTGACTGAAAAGTAACCGCTGGCTTGAGAGATCACTAGCTGTTCAAATGACGTAGTTAGGTTCTCTTAGAAGCTGTCTCAGTACGGATTGCAGCAGATTTAAGCGGCTTTTCCTCCCCCGCAGCGAGTTCCGTCTTTGCTTGGGCGATGATATCCTCCCACGTTTCGCGAACTGGTGCGATCGCTCCCTTGCTCTTTTCATAGAGGAGAATTCCACCTTTGATGATTGCCTTAGCTAAAGGTTTACCAATTACTGGAAACAGAACAGGCAAAAGGACGAAGGCAGCAATACCAGGAATACCAAGGTCTTCAACTATTTCTGGAATGTCAGGTAAAAGTTTAAGTGCCATAGGTTTTCACCTCCTATATCCTTATACTTCCAGTCTATCTCCTTGCTCATGATATATACTTTCCGCTTCACTAGAGCGTTGGTTAATTCATTCAAATGCTAGTATTAAAAAATACAATAGATATGCTCGATATGCTAAGTGATTGAACCAAGTAAAGGCATCATTTTCAGTTGAAAATTGCTGTAAAATGCGATCGCTCGTGTTGACACTCCCTGGGCTAAAGCCACAGGGATTCTTGGTTCAACGAGTCCACTTAGATTAGACCCCTTGCGGTATCTAACCCAGAGGTGGTTCTCTCCACGCCAGGTGCTACAACGGGGGGAACCCCCGCAACGCACTGGC